>DATDCV010000210.1:0-13266 GCA_036524155.1 Verrucomicrobiia bacterium | reverse complement strand
GTCCACTCCCGCGCGGAGCGCGTGCCGGAGGAAGAAAACCCTCTCGGCGTTGGGAATACTGAGTTTCTGGACGATGAGATCCCGAGGGAAAATGTCGCGGTCGCCATAGACCTGTTCCCCGAAGCGCCAGGGCTTCCCGTCGCCGCCAAGCCCGTAACGCCCGATTTCGAGCGACCGCAACGCCTTCTGGAGCGATTCCTTGAACGTCCTGCCGATGGCCATGGCTTCGCCGACGCTTTTCATCTGCGTGTTGAGTGTCGGGTCGGCCTGGGGGAATTTTTCGAAGGCGAACCGCGGCACTTTCGTGACCACGTAATCGATCGTCGGCTCGAAGCTCGCCGGGGTCTCGCGGGTGATGTCGTTCCGGATTTCGTCCAGCAGGTAACCGACCGCCAGTTTCGCCGCAATCTTGGCGATGGGAAAACCGGTCGCTTTGGACGCCAGCGCGGACGAGCGGGACACCCGCGGGTTCATCTCGATGATCACCATCCGGCCATTGTCGGGGTTGACAGCGAACTGGATGTTCGACCCGCCCGTTTCGACGCCCACGGCCCTGATTACCGCGAACGACGCGTCGCGCATGATTTGGTACTCCTTGTCCGTCAGAGTCTGGATTGGCGCGACAGTGATCGAATCGCCTGTATGGACCCCCATCGGGTCAAAGTTTTCAATGGAACAGATGATCACGCAGTTGTCCGCGCGGTCGCGCATCACTTCCATCTCGAATTCCTTCCACCCCAGCAACGATTCTTCGATCAAAATCTCGGAAACCGGAGACAGCTCGAGCCCGCGTTTCGCCAGCTCTTCGAACTCGTCGCGATTGTAGGCGATACCGCCGCCCGTTCCGCCCAGTGTAAACGCGGGCCGGATAATCAACGGAAAGCGGCCGATCTTCCCGGCGATTTGCCGCGCATCGTCCAGTGAATGCGCGGTCCCGCTCACCGGCACATCCAAGCCGATGGAAATCATCAGGTCTTTAAACACCTGCCGGTCCTCGCCGCGCTCGATGGCCTGCGCGTTGGCGCCGATCATTTCGAGGTCGTATTTGTCGAGCGCGCCACTGCGGTGCAGCGCCATCGCCGTGTTCAAGGCCGTTTGCCCGCCGAGCGTCGGCAGCAGCACCAGCTTGCCGGCCGCCCCGATTCGTTTCATCTCGGCGATCTCGCGCACGATCACTTTCTCAACGCATTCCGCCGTAATCGGTTCGATGTACGTCCGGTCCGCGAATTCCGGGTCCGTCATGATCGTCGCCGGGTTCGAATTGACCAGGATGACGCGGTAGCCTTCCTCCCGCAGCGCTTTGCAGGCCTGCGTGCCGGAATAATCGAATTCGCACGCCTGCCCGATGATGATAGGGCCGGCGCCGATGATTAAAACCGAGTGGATGTCGCTGCGCTTCGGCATAAAAGTCGGGAGAATTAACAACAATCCATGCTGTTTGTCACCTTCTTTGCATGGAAGGCGCGCAGGGCCTCACTCTGGTCTTCGCCAGGGGTGCGAATTGACCGGGGGAGAATTACGGACGAAGCGCCCTATAGAAACGGTGCGGCGATCCCCTGGCGCCGGGATCCACCATGATGACCCGGCCATCGATCGGAAGCGTCAGCGACAGAATTGATGACCAGTCGTTTAAGTTGGGCGAACCCTGAATTTCGCAGGTCACGCTCGGAGGGCCGGATACCTCCAACCTCGCACCTTCCGCTGGCGACGCGTCCACCACGTCCAGGCGCGGAGCCGTCGATTCGGGAGTGACAATGAAATCCCACGCAACATCGGTGTCGGCTATAGTGACAGTTTCTCCCGCAGGGCAGAGGTAACCCCGAAGGCTCAAGTCCTGGCAATCCGCCGAAAGGTACCACTCCCCCGCAACCGCTCTGAAGCGGTAGGCACCCCGGTCATCCGTACGGCTTTCCGACCACCGACCGGCGGTGCTGGAGCTGGCAAAAACCCGCAGGCCGGGAAGAGGCGCCCCCAAGGTGCTCAGAACACGACCCGTGATTTCGTGATCAGGCCGCTGAACAACCCAGACGAAGTCGGTTCGCATCTCTCCATTGGTCAAAGCCACCGTATGGTCGCCGGGAAATACCTCCCACAGGCCAAGGGACAGGGTGTCGGCACTGAGCGCCCAAGTGCCGCCGACTAGTGGCAGGCCGAAAGCTCCTTCCGCATCAGTCGTTGCATAGCGATAGAATCCCTGGCTCCGATCGCTGGCGGAGATCGTGAGGTAGCTTATCGGAACGCCGCGTTTGTCCACGACGCGGCCGGCCAGGAGGGTGTTGCTGCGCTGAATGACCCAAAGGACATTTGTTCGCTGCTCGCCATTGGTCACTGTCAGGGTGAGGTTGGTTGGGAACAGGTTTAGTGAATCGAGGTTCTCCCTCGAGGCACTCAGGGACCAGGAACCGCCCACGACGGCCAAATCGAACCGGCCTTCTCCGTCGGTGGTCGTCGCTGCGGAAGGCCCGTGGGTTTCATCGTAGGCCGAGACCTGGATGCGTTGGAGCGGGGCCCCTGTGTCGTCCACCACCCGGCCACCTAGTTGGGCGTTGCTCCGCAGGAAAGTCCAGACCACGTTGGTTTTTGCTTCGCCGTGTGCCAAAGAAACCTCGAGCGGCGCGGCAAACAAGCTAAACTCGGCAACGCCCGGGTGACCGGGTGCAATCCTCCAGGTGCCTTGCGTCAGCAGGAACTCAAACGACCCGTCAGCGTCCGTTCGGGCTTCTGTGGTTACGCTCTGCTGCGAGTTGTAGGCGTAAATCCCCAGATACCCAAGAGGATTCCCGGTGTCGTCCTGCACCCGTCCTGTCAGCCTGGAGTCACTCCGTTGCATAACCCAGACCAGGTTTGTACGCAGCTCACCATTGGTTATGGCGACCGCCAGATCGGACGAGAAAAGTCCCAGGAATTGCAGTTCGCGGACATCGGTGTCGAACCACCAACTGCCTCCGAATAGCGACATTGTGAACCGGCCATCCGCATCGGTTACGGTTTCCTCGTGAAAACCACTCACGTGTTCCTGAGCGTAAACGGTCAGGTAACTGACGGGCGCCCCCGTGTCGTCCACCATTCTGCCGGCAACGGTTGCGTTATCACGTTTGACCACCCAGACGAGGTTGGTGCGCAGCTCTGAATTTGTGAGCAGGACGGTGAACGAAGTCGGGTCCAATCGCAGGGTTTGCGGACCGTAATCGTACGATCCCAGGCGCCATATCCCTCCCGACACCGGCAGATCGAACCGTCCTTCGGCATCGGTCAGGTGACGTTGAAACCACTCGTTTTGGTCGCTTGTCTCCCCGTACGCCGAAACCCATAGATTGGGGGCGGGCGAACCTTGTTCGTCCACCACCCGGCCCGCCAGACGTGCGTTACTACGGTGCATGACCCAGATGAGGTTCGTGCGGGTTTCACCGTTGGTAACTACCACGGCCATGTTGGCCGGGAAGAGATCCAGCTCGCTCAGCGTCTGCGTGTCCGTGCTAAACCGCCAGGAGCCGTCAACAACCCCAAACTCAAACCGTCCGTTCTCATCCGTGCGCCCCTGTTGATGAAAACTCTGCGGGCTTTCAGAAGCGATTATTGGGAGGAAGGGGACAGGTGCGCCGCCATCATCTACCACCCTCCCTCCGAGCCGGACGTTGCTGCGTCTCACTATCCAGGAGACGTTCGTTCGGGGTTCTCCGTTGCTTAGTCCTACTGCCAACTGAGGCGCAAAGAGGTCCAGCAACGCTAACTTCGCCTGGTCGGCGCGCAACCGCCAGAAACCGTCGGGCAGCGTCATTTCGAACCGCCCCGCGTCATCCGTCACGGTCTCCGCGCTGGTGCCCCGCAACGCCTCGGTGGCAAAGACGCTAAGGTGTCCTACGGGATCCCCCGAGTCAGTAAGCACCCGGCCGCCCACTCCGGATGCGAGACAGTTCATCGCGACGAGTAGACTGGCCGGAAATAGTGTAAGCCGGCAAACAGCAAAGGTTGTCCTCATAAGTGTGCGAAGATTAGCGGTACTCTACTGCCCGGTTGATCGGTCAGGTTCACTTATACGGCTCCGCGCGATGGCGTCAGCCATGCTTCTCTGTCAAGCAACCGTGGCAGCCCGAAATCGAAACGTCAAGCGGCAAACTTCCTCTTTGTTTCCCCCTCGGTCTGAGCTGGGGCCGCCTCACCGAGGGGGCCGCGATTCCGGCGAAATGCCCCAGAGAATCCACAAAAACGACCGCCTCGGCGAAGCGACCCCACCGTTTAGTGAGCCATTACCTCTTCGTCACCACCCCCGCCGACAGGATCTCCTGCCCCCTCGCCTCAACGCATCAACGGTTGAACGCTTCAACGCCTCAACGCCTCAACGCCTCACCCCACAGGCGCCTGCTCACGTCACGCACTCGAAGATTTCCTGGTCCGAAATAGTCTTGAGCATGCCCATCACATTGTCAGATAGCTCCGCCGAGTACCCGGCGCGGTCCAGCACCGAAGGCGCCTCCAGGCCCAGACGATGGATCAATTCATCCTGCTCCAGGCCCGCGAGCGCGCCCCGCTTGAGATAGCGGCAGCAAACCTGGCGCTGCTGGTCCGCGTCTTCCGGGCACGCCTTGAACTCCTCAACCGCCACCGCGATGAGATCCTCCTCAGTGGTCCCCTTCCCAGGTTCCGGATCGGCCAGCGGGGTGGCTACTGCATTGCGATAAATGACGAAGGTTTGAATGTCGCCTGAAACCCCGCGGTAGGCTCCGGAGGCCTCGCACAAGGCGCACGCCAGCGCGGTCATGTACCAGCAATGGCTCTCCTCCGCCTGCCAGGTCGGGACCACGAGGTGCTGGTACCCATGCGCCATTCCATACTCGTGAACCCGCATCGCATCCGCTCTTAGATTCTCGGGGAGCGACTCATCTGCCCACGCCCACGTCCAGTCACCCAAATCGGAATCGAACTTCCCAATGACCTGGGCGGGTGCCGATACCACCGAGTCCGGGAACGTCAACACCAACTCGCCCGAGCCTTCGTCGAGACACCACTGTACTTCTTTTCCGAGTCCCCAGGCATCCTGGTGGGTTCTGGTCTTGACCATCAGGTCGTCCATGCTGGCCCGAAGCTGAGCCTCAAATTCCGCCGCGTTGATGTGAGGCTGATCCGGACCCGCCGTTTTTGTCATTTCGCTATTACTTGTCATAAGAAAACACCCGCGGCGAGAACGAGCGAAGAGGGAACAAAAGCGTACAGTAACAGGACACTGTCGACAGTTTGACATCCACTCCCCGCGTTTGAATTGTCTTGAAGTGATGCGGTTCGAACAACATTCGCATACGCCACCGGCTAAATAGCACGGCATGTGCCACTTAACGCCGCCGTATTTTCGATTGCGCTTTACCGGCGAGCTGCCAACGATCGGGCCGCTGAAAACGCTACACCTATACTTGACCCGGCAGGTCTTCGCCGCGCTGGTGATGACGGTGGTGGTGTTCACCTTTGTCCTGTTGCTCGGCAACGCTCTCAAGGAGATCCTGCCCCTGCTCATTAGCGGCCAGATCCAGTTCGGGGCGGTCGCCCAGGCTGTTGGTCTGCTGGTGCCATTTGTTTGGGTGTTCGCTCTGCCGATGGGCATGTTGACCGCGACGCTGCTCATTTTCGGGCGCTTCAGCGCGGACCAGGAATACACCGCCGTCCGGGCCAGCGGCGTAAGCCTTATGTCGCTCGTCAGCCCCGTTCTCCTGCTCAGCATCGCCCTCTGCGGCGTCAGCGCGCTGCTGAATATGGAGATCGGCCCCCGGTGCCGCGTTGCCTACACGTCCCTCCGCTCAAAACTGGCCCAGCAGCTCCTCAATGTTTACCTCCCCGAACACACTTTCATCAAAGACTTCCCCGGCTACATTTTCTATGTCGGCAAGAATCGCAACGGCCAACTACAGGACATCCTCATTTTCACCTTGAAAAACGAGACAAACGCCGAGTACCGGGTCCGCGCGCCGCGCGGCCTGATGCAAGTCGATGTTCCCAACAAAAAGCTCACGCTGACTTTATACGACGCCAAAATGATCCCTTTAGGGGACAGCAGAGACTCGCCGATGAGCGGTGGCGAGCTGCTGGTCGAACTCAAGCTCGAAGCGAAAGACAAGGGCGCCGCCCGGCCGAACGTTGATGACATGACCTTTTCTCAGCTTACCGCCGAGTTGAGCGACCTCGAACAGCGGCTCCGCCTGCCTGTCCCCCTCAAGACGCTCACGCCCGAGCAACGCCAGGCGCGGAGGAAAGAATGGGAGCAATTGCGCAAAGACCTGGGACCGGTTGTCTTTAACATGCACCGCCAGGTCGCTTATTCCTTCGCCTGCTTCGGCTTTACCCTGGTGGGAATTCCGCTCGGGATCCGCGTGCATCGGCGCGAGACCAACATCGGCATCGCTATCGCGCTGGTCCTCGTCGCGGTTTATTACAGCTTCATCCTCATTGGCCAATCACTCACTAACCGGCCCGAATTCCTTCCCAACGTGATTGTCTGGATCCCGAATTTCCTGTTCCAGGCTGTCGGCGCGGTGCTCCTCTGGCGGGCGAATCGGGGCTGACGGGAAAATCAGAAGCCTGATAACCTTTAGCCACAAAAAGGCACAAAAAGCGCAAGAATTCCGATCCAGTAAGCTGGAGGATGCTTCTGAGTTTTGGGCTTCTTCCGCCGTTTCAGGGCTGGCACGCTCCTTCGGTCTTCGGCCCTCGGAATTTTACTTGCTCCTGCGGTACACCTTGTGAATCGCGGCCTGGTCCGTGGGCTTAACGAGCAACTCATCGATATTCACATGCGGAGGCCGGCTGGCGATCCAGACCAAAATGTCGGCGATGTCCTCCGCCGTCAGCGGTTGCGTGCCCTCGTACACTTTCTTCGCACGTGCCTCGTCGCCTTTGAACCGCACGACCGAAAACTCTGTCTCCGCCAGGCCGGGATCGACAGTGCTGACCCGAATGCCAGTGCCGCTGAGTTCCAGCCGCAGAGCGCGTGTTATCTGCCGTTCACCGGCCTTGGCGGCACAGTAGGCCGAACCTCCTTCGTAGGCGACGTGCCCGGCAACCGATCCAATATTGATGATGGACGACCCCGGATTATCCTTCATCAACGGCAGCGCGGCGCGAGTGACCCGCAGGACACCGAGCACGTTGCTCTGGATCATCGCTTCCCAATCGGCGTCCTTCCCTTCCGCCACGGTATCGAGCCCGTGCGCGCCGCCGGCGTTGTTAATCAGCACATCCAGTGTGGGAGGACCTCCACCATCCCGGCGCTTACTCATCTCAGCCCGGGCCCAGCCGATAAAAGAATCCACACTGGCCGTGCTGCTGACGTCCAAGGCGTGAAACAGTGCGGCTGGTGCGCCGGCGGCGAGCGCTTCACCAGCCACTTTCTGCAATCGACCCACCCTCCGCGCGCCCAGGAGCAACCAGGCCCCTTCGGCACCAAACGCCCGGGCCGCGGCGGCGCCGAATCCGCTCGATGCGCCGGTGATTAGAACCCACTTTCGCCCAAGTGTGTTTTTCATATGTGCCTCGTCACCAAATACCAGCCGTAGGCTGCGACCAGACCGATCGTCAGGAGTCCCCCCAAAACACCGCCTGTCATCTCCGCACCCTGAGACCTGAATTTGTTGCCCAGGGGCCGGCCAATCGCCCAGCCGAGACACCAGCCGACCGGCAGGCTGACAACCCAGGCGATGACATTGAACAAACGGTAATTGATCACCCACTGAACATCCCCGGTCATGATCGCAGGCACGAAGAAAAGCGCAAACAAGCCGCCGATACCGCCGACCACCGCGCCTGCCATCCCGCCGTAATTAGGCCTGCCAAAACCCGGATCGTTCATGTCCAATACTCAGCCTTTCACAAAACCGGCGGGCTGTCGAGCACCGGCTCCGTTCGATCGCCCGGCTTTGCACAATAACCCACCAATATGGTAAAGGTGGGGCGATGAAAATTACGGGCGCATCAGTTTTGTCGTCTCTCGTTCTCGCCAACGCCACCGTCTTGGGCGCGCAAGACGCGGTGTTGCGGGGCACAATCAAGGATGCGTCCAGCGGCGGGCTCACCCCGTGCACGGTGGCGATCACGGACTCCAGCGGCAAACTGCTCACCGAGAGCGAGTCTTTCAAGGCCGGCTTCCGGTGCGCCGGTCAATTCACTAGACACCTGCCGCCGGGCCGGACCCGGGTTCGGATTACGCGCGGGTTCGAGACGACGGCTATCGATCTCGAGCTTGACCTTGCCCCAGGTCAACAGGCCGATAAGATGTTCGCGCTTCGGCGCTCGGTGGATCTGCGCGCCCGCGGATGGTATTCAGGAGACAGCCATGTCCATATGCTGCACGGAGAGCGAACTGTCCCGGTGGATTTCGATTTTGTCGCACTCACCGCCCGGGCAGAGGATCTTCAGTATCTGTCCCTCGCCCAGGCCTGGTCGCTAACCAACCCCACGCCCGAGAGGCTGGAAGCGGAGCTAAAGCGCCGCTCCGTGCCGAACTTCCGGTTAACGTGGAATCTTGAAGCGCCGAAAAACTATTACAGAGGAGATGCCGGCCGCTGCCTCGGCCACTGCTGGAGCCTCGGCCTCCGGGGCCGGACGGGCGCCGGCGCGAACGTTATCAGCGAGTTGCTCGACGCCAGTGCCTGGGATTACGAGTCGCAGAAACCCAGCTACGCGAACTTCGAGTCCCACAACCTGGTTCATTCGCTGGGCGGCGCTGCGTTTTACTCGCACCCCGCCCGATGGTGGACAGGCTCGTGGGGCGGGCAGGGAGGATACCCCAAAATGGAGCGCATGCGGGTGTCCAACATGGCGGTTGAACTGCCCTTGGACACGCTGGTTGGCCCGACCTTCGACGGCCTCGATGTCATTACCGGTCCCGGCGAGCATGCCGCCAACGCCATAGCTTTTGAACTCTGGTCGATGCTGCTCAACCACGGCTACCGCCTCGCCGCCACTGCTTCCTCCGATTCCTGTTTCGATCGCCCCGGTGGCGGTGTGCCAGGCACTCCCCGCATCTACACGTTTGTACCAGGGGGGTTTTCCCTGGCCAAAGTTACCCGGGCCACGGCTGCGGGGAAAACGTTCATAACGACCGGCCCTTTGTTGCTGGCAACCGTGGAGGGCGCGCCCCCGGGATCCACACTGCGGCCCGGCGCCAAAAAGCAAGTTCTCGACGTCGAAGCGTGGGCCTCTGGCGCCGCTCCCGGGGGACTGCAGCGATTGGAGATCCTTCGGAACGGAAAAAGATTCCAAGAGCTGTTGTTACCGGATCACCCGTCGTCGCTCCGGACCAATTTTACCATTCAGGAGCCAGAGACCGCGTGGTACTGCGCGCGGGTCTACGGCAGCAACAGCCAGCAGCAGGTCGCCATGACGGGCGCTTTCTACTTCGCTGATAAAAACCACGAGCCGCCGCCTCCCTTGCAAGCGCACGTCGTTGCGAGAATCCTGGATGCCGCTTCCGGCCAACCCCTGCGCGGGGTCGTCACCGAGGTGAGGTTTGAGGGGACAGCGGGGCGTGACGGCAAGCGGCATACGCTCAGGCTAGGCGCAGGAGACCTCTCGGTGCCGGGCACGGTTCGTCTGCGGGCCGAAGCGCCAGGATACGAGCCACAAATCCAAAGTCCTTTCCTGGATCACCTTCCGCTGGTCGAGTTCACCACCCGCCTCTCAGCCGAAGACCTGTTGAAATGGCAGACGTTTGAACGGGTCCGGGACCTGCTCAGTGAAGTGCCCCTGACCTTCCGGCTGCATAAGCGCAACTCCTCCCCGTAGGACGGGCAGGATGCCTGTCCTAGGCAGTTAGCTCGAGCGTCGCCCTCGGCAGGGTTGCGGCGTCACGGATGAGGTCCGGTGGCTCAGCGAAAACTCAGGCTGACCTTGGAAATCTTGCCTATAAACGCGTTGGGTGGGGTGTAGTCGCCGACTGCGCCGTCGTCGCTGCCGACCGATAACCCCCGGGCTGGTTGCTTGGCGATGAGGCCGGGAGCGCGTCCTTCGCCCACTGGTTTGCCTGCGACTGTCAGAGTAATGCGACCATCCTCCGCGAGCCGCGCCTCGACGGCGAACCGCCCGCGTCCGAGTGGCTCTTTGGCGGTCACTACCGTGAGGCTTCTCGCCGAGCGAATCCCGAAGGAAAGCTTCCGGTCCTGCAGGAAAAGGACATAGCCGTTCGCAGCTCCACCTTGGGCAATGATGACACCAGTCCCCGCTTCCGGTTCGATTTCCGCAGTCACCCACAGCGGCTGGTTGGCGATCCGGGGTGAGTCCGCCGGGCTCAGCACGTCGCCGCTTTTCCATGGGCCACTGCTGGCGGCGTTCGAGCTTTGGGCCGCGCTGGCGGCCTTGCCCTTTCGGCCGGCTCCGGTTCCTGGCCGCCAGGCCGGTTCGACCAGTTCGGCGTTCCAGGCGTTCCAAGCCGCGGCCAGTTGGTGTACTTTTTCAGGTTCCCTGGCCGCGAGGTTGTTCTTCTCGCCGATGTCTTCACGGAGATTATACAATTCGGCTCCCTCCGTGTTCGCCGTGCCGCCGAGCGCCCCCGTGCCGGCGCTGAGCCCCGGCGCCTTCACCAGCTTCCAAGCGCCTTTGCGGATGGCGATCTGTCCGCCAAAACGCCAGTACAGTGTCTCGTGCGGGACACCGGCTTTTGAGCCGGTCAAATACGGCAGCAGGTTCACACCGTCGAGCCTCCACTCGGGCCTGGCCTCAACGCCCGCCGCCGCAAGCGCGGTCGGCAGCACATCGAGCTGGATCACGGGCCGGTCATCGACTTGGCCTGCCGGCAAGTGCCCCTTCCACTGGATGATGTACGGGACCCGGATGCCCCCTTCCCAGGTCTGGGACTTGAACCCTCGCAGCGGGCCGTTGCCTGAAGTCGTTTGTGCCGTTGGGCCGCCATTGTCGCTGATGAAGAAGATCAGCGTGTTCTCCTCCTGGTCCAGCGCGCGGATCGTCGCCAGCACCCGGCCTACGGCGTCGTCCATCGCCGAAAGCATCCCCGCAAAGGTGTGCCGTTTCCGCTCGTCGATGCCCGAAAAGCGCGCGAGATATCTCTCCGGCGCTTCCAACGGCGCGTGGACCGCGTTGAACGGCAGGTAGACAAACCACGGGCCGGCTTTGTGTTTCTCGATGAACTTGACTGCTTCGTTGGCAAAGTCTTCAGTCGTGTAACCGATGGCATTGACGCGGTTGGTGCCGCGCAAAATCGGATTGTTGGCATCCCCCACCGCGTCGAAGTAATCGTGCGCGCCACCGAGAAAACCAAAATACTCGTCAAAGCCGCGTTTGAGCGGATGGAACTGCGGTTCGTAGCCGAGGTGCGATTTGCCGAACCAACCCGTCGCGTAGCCGGCGTTCTTGAGCCGGTTGCCGATGGTGGTTTCGTTGAGCGAGAGTCCGAAAACGGTGGCGGCGGTTTGGGCGGGGCCGGGGTTGAACTCGTGCCCAAAACGCTGCTGGTAGCGCCCGGTGAGCAAACCGGCTCGCGTCGGGCTGCAGTAGGGGCCGCTCACATAACCGCTCGTGAAGCGCACGCCGCTTCTGGCGAGCGAGTCGATGTTCGGCGTGGGAATTTGCGGATTGCCCTGGATGCTCAACTCGCCATAGCCGAGGTCGTCCGCCACGATGAGGAGAATGTTGGGGCGCTTCGCTTCAGCCGCCGACAAGGTCAGAGTCATCAGGCTTAGCGCGATGAGTATGAGTTTTGTCAGGAAACGGGTTGGTCGGATCAGGGTTCGCATACGGTCCAGTGGTGCGCCCCCTGAGCTTATCTGGCAAGCTTGAACTTCAATGTGGTATTCAGCGGCTGTAGCCGCCTGGGTCAGGAGGCGGAACGACGGAAGTCCCGTGAAGGGGAATTTGCTGCTCCGGAACGCGACGACAAACCTGCGACGTGCGGGCCCCCAAGCTTGCGATTGCGGGGGAAAGCCGGTCCCAAGAACTCAAGTTTCAACACTTTGTCTTTCACTTTGTCCTCCACTCCGTAGGATTTGACCCGTCTTTGCGACAAAGTGAACGACAACCTGAAAGACGAAGTCACGGAATCATGCCTTTTGAGACAGGCGCTAAATAAAGAGGCGCCGAATGAGTGATCGTTTTTATCGCCTGGTGCGGGATCTGCACTTGTACTGCGGGCTGTTTTCCAGTCCGTTTGTGCTCGTCTTCGCCTTCAGCGTGTTCTTCCTCGTGCACGCCTGGCTTCCCGGAGGAGGTTCAGCCCCCACCGGTGTGCGCCTGGTAACGGATGTGCCTTTGCCGACGGACCTCGACCGGCTTTCGGGACGGGCCCGAATCGATGCGCTCAAACCCGCCCTTGATTTCGCTGGCGTCCATGGCGAGGTAGGCTGGGTCCAGCACCTGGCCAAAGAAGATCGGCTGGTCATCCCGGTCAGCGTGCCCGGCCGGGTCACCACCGTCACGATCGAGGTCGCCAAACGCGAAGCCTCGGTCGAGGCCCGTAACACCGGAGTGGCCGATGCGCTGGTCGTGCTCCACAAATCTCCCGGACCGCACCTAGTCGGAATGCGCATGAACTGGTTCTACATGCGGGTTTGGTATTGGCTCGTGGATTCGACCGTTTACCTGGTGCTGTTCATCACGCTCAGCGGAATGTATCTCTGGTACGTTCTGCGCGCTGAACGTAGAATCGGCATCGGGTTGCTGGCCGCCGGCGCGATTTCGTTCTTCAGCCTTGTCTATGCGCTCATCCACTGAACCCAACATTGCCGGCCCGTCGGCTTCCGTGAAGACGGTTGGCCAGACCGCCAAAGTATGGAACCGCAAGCTGCACTATTACCTGGGGCTCTACTTGCTGTTCTTTGTCTGGCTCTTTGCCTTTACCGGCCTGTTGCTGAACCACTCGCAATGGAAGTTCGCGCAGTTTTGGGAAAACCGCCGCCAAACGACCTACGACCGTGACATCGTCGCGCCGCCGCCCGGCGGTGACCTTGCGCAAGCGCGCGACCTCATGCGCCAGCTCGGACTCCACGGCGAGATTGAGTGGACCACGACCCGTAACGACCCGAACCGGTTCGATTTCCGCATCAGCCGCCCCGGGCACATCTTCGAGATCAAGACCGATCTCACACGGAGCAAAGCCAGCGTCCAGCGCATCGACCTGAACGCCTGGGGCGTGATGCGCATTCTGCACACCTTCACCGGCGTGCGTATCGACGACCAACGCAACAAGCGCGATTGGCTGCTCACCTCGCTCTGGGCGTGGGGGATGGATGCTGTCGCCGTCGGCCTGGTTCTGATGGTCCTCACCAGCTATTATAT
>DATDCV010000209.1:0-3792 GCA_036524155.1 Verrucomicrobiia bacterium | reverse complement strand
CGCAGTTGCTTAGGTCTAGTGCTTGCGTCATGCTGACGTTCGTTATGACCGCCAGCCTGACTGCGTTCCCGCACAGGGGACTTCCTCGCCTCGCCGAAGCTCTCAGCGAAGGCAGGTCACCCCATCAGTTCACGCCCATGTGAGGCGCACACTTTGCGCTCCAGGCGCCGCCGGGTTTAGCCTTTCTGTTTTTCCTTGCTCAGCGGCCCGGCGCGCCTGAGCTTCGATGATAAGCGCTTGTGCTGGTTGTCGTAGGTGAGTGGGGAACGCAGCCAGATTCAGAAGCGGAAAACGTTATGAAAGCACGCCGGGCAATTGAACGCGGATTGGTTTTGGGTGCGATGCTTTGCGCTTCGTCAGGCTGGGGGCAAACGTGGACTCAGACTGCGGCACCGCCAACGAACTGGACCGCGGTGGCCTGCTCCGCTGATGGAACTAAGGTGGTGGCAGCCGCAGGTGCGAACATTTACACCTCTCAAGATTCGGGCGAGACCTGGAGCATGACAGGCACGTTGAGCGCAGATTGGAGGTGGACTGGCCTTGCCGGGTCAGCAAACGGGGCTACCTGGGTGGCATCCAGCGAGGACGCTTGGGATTCCGGGGCCGTTTACGTCTCCACCAACGCAGGATTCACCTGGGGGCTCAGATACACAGGTTCATGCTGCACTTCCGTGGCGTGTTCAGGAGACGGAACGCGCATGCCAGCCGGAGTTCGGCCGCTTATGCATGCTTTCGGCGGGGTTGAAATTTCGCAGGATTCCGGTGTCTCCTGGAACTACTCCGCAGGGTCGCCCCACATGTGCGTTGGGGTCGCCTGTTCCGCCGACGGACTGAAACTCGTGGCAATAGGCAATAACCTCGTAAACGGCATACCGCTCGGCATCTCCTCGGATGGGGGAAATTCCTGGCAGGTTGGCCCCATTGCCGATTGGTGGCATGCGGCCTACTCTGGCGATGGGAGCATCAGTTTCGCCACCGCCGGGGTGAGCATCTACAGGTCAAAGGACTCAGGAGCCTCGTGGGACGTAATCAACAGCCCAGGGGCAGCCATCGCGTGTTCTGCTGACGGCAGCCGTGTGGCAACTACTACGGGCGCTTCCGTCTACACATCGACGGATTCAGGAACAACGTGGGTGTCAAATTCGCTCCCGGCCCTTTCCTGGTCATCAGTGGCTTCATCAGCGGACGGGTTGCGCCTGTATGCGGCAGCCACAGACGGCGGCATCTACGTATCGCAGACAGCCTCCGCCGCTGTCCTGAAATTGATATCGTTCGGCAACTCGCTTCTGATTTTCTGGATTGTGCCGTCAGTGGATTTTGGCCTTCAGGAAAGCGTCGACCTGGCGAACTGGTCCGGGGTGGGCACTGCCCCAGTCTTGAACTTCAGGAACCTGCACTACGAAGTCAGCCTGCCTGCCCCGATCAGCCCGAGGTTTTATCGATTGGCGTCGCAGCATTAGAACGATGAGGACGGCGTTCAGGCTTGCTCTGCGTTCGGACGCTCGTATCACGCTCCTCCTCACGGCTCATTCTCGGCGCTATGCCTGACAATCCGGAACAACCTCCGCGTGTAATGCAAGTGTGGCGGCTGCTGCCAAAGGCACTCGGCCCGATTGAAGCGTGGGTTTCTGCCGCTCTGGCCTGGGCAGGAGCCGCCTCCCAGTTGTTCTGCAGGGCAGATCGCGGGGCGTCCGTAGCAGGTTACGGATGGGCGCTGGTGCTTACGGTTATTGGATTCGTGGGCGGGCTTAACGTGCTAGTCGCGAAGGCATCGCCGTGGGCCAAAGGGGCAGTGTTCGTTCCTGCTCTGGTCTGTGCTGGCAGGCTCTTCATTCTGTGTATTGGGGCAATTCAATGACGATCGCCAGCCGAAGGAATGACTATCGGCCTGCACTGAACGCGGCAGGCGCGTCTGGTTTCCTTGCTGGAGCTGCTTTGCGTCGGATCAGTGAGGCCGGACGGGCTGTACTCTGATTGGGCAAATTCCCCCTCACCCCTACCCTCTCCCCAAGGAGAGGGAGAAACCTCCGCCGCCGTTTCGTAAAAGCGAGGCGGTCGGATACTTCGAAAGACGGCCACCAGAGCTCCCTCTTCTTGGGGAGAGGGTAGGGGTGAGGGGGAATGAGGGGTTTCATGACGGCGAATGGGTGGAGGGGAACGGGCGAGAGCAAGATTAAGAGCAGGATCATGATCAAGAAGGACCAGGAGTCCTGCTAGAGTGAGGCGATCCGGCACGGCGCGTGGCAGAGTTGCTTTTTTCGCAGTGCGGTGGTTCCATTGGCCCATGAAACAGCACGTCGCCTTACAGGATCTGTGCGAACGATCTGACGTTGCTGCGCTTTCCTCAACCCGGACACCAAGGTGAATTCATGAATAAAGTTCCTTCCAACCTGACTCGCCGCGAGTTCCTGAAAACCACGGCGGCCGCCGCGGCGGTGATGGCGGCGCCGACAGTTATTCCCGGCTCGGCTCTTGGCGCGGAAGGCAAACCGCCGCCGAGCGAACGCATTAACCTGGGCATCATCGGTTGCGGCGGAATGGGAACCTCCAACTTGAATATTTGCGCGCGATACCCGGATGTTGTCGTCACCGCCGCGTGCGACGCCTGGGACGCACGATTGGAGGCGGTGACTGAGCAGTTCAAAGGAACCTGCAAGGGATATCGCGACTTCCGCGAAATGCTGCAACAGAAGGAGCTGGATGCAGTCATCATCGCGACTCCACCGCATTGGCACACCCTCCAGGCCGTCGCCGCCTGCGAGGCGGGGAAAGACATTTACCTACAAAAGCCGATGACGCTGCACCTGGGCGAGAGCTTTGTGGTCCGCAACGCCGTCAACAAACACAATCGGATTTGCCAGGTTGGCACCCAGATCCACGCCGGAGAAAACTATCGCCGGGTTGTGGAATACATCCGCTCGGGCAACCTCGGCCCGATTGGCGCGGTGCGCACATTTAACGTCATGAACCAGTACCCGGACGGCGTCGGACACGTGACAGGGAAGGAGTCGGCTGAGAGTCTTGGGATCGACTGGAACCTGTGGTGCGGGCCGGCGCCGTTGTGCGCGTTCAATCGCATCCTGGCGCGCGACGCTTACTATCACAGCTCGTGGATGGCGTACAGCGGGGGTTGGACGCCGGGCATGGCGCCGCACATTATCGACTTACCCGTGTGGGCGCTCGACCTTGGCTTTCCAACCGTGACAAGCGCATCGGGCGGCCGGTTCTTCCTCAAGGACGATGGCGACGCCTACGACAACCACGAGGTTCTCTGGCAATACCCGAAGCTGACAATGACCTGGATGTCGTCCCTGACGAACAGCTACGGGTTTGATTTGCACGGGGAACCGAAACCGCAACGCCGCCTCGGAATCTATTTCCACGGCGCGAACGGAACGATGTACGCCGATTACGGCATGTTCAAGATCGTCCCCGAGGGCGACAAGATGAAAGGCTGCACCGAACCGCCCAAGTCCATCCCCTCCTCACCGGGCCACGAGCGCGAATGGCTCGACTGTGTTAAGTCACGAAAACAGCCAAGCTGCAACCCGAACTATCACGTAAAGATCGACGTGCTGGTGCAATTAAGCCTGCTTTCGCTGAAGCTGGGGCGCTCGATCCGGTTCGACCCGCAGAAAGAATGGGTCGCGGACGACCGTGAAGCCTCGCGCGCGGCAATCCCCAAATACCGCACCCCATGGAAATTCCCGGGCCAGTATTTGAAAGCGTAGGACAGGCATCCTGCCTGTCTCTCTTTCTTTTTAAGCGGCCAAGTTGACGAGTCGCGGGTCA
>DATDCV010000208.1:0-31953 GCA_036524155.1 Verrucomicrobiia bacterium | reverse complement strand
CCAAGTGCGCCATGCGCAGCACAGAGCCCAAGAGTGTGTTACTCGTGCCAGGAACTGCAACGTGAGGCAAGCAAGGGCAACCTCGAGTGGTGATCCAGCGATAGTCGCAGCTCGGAGACTGAGGGCAAGACGCCGGCCGGGTTTCGGAGCGCGGTGACCGGGAAAGGGGCGGCCGGGGAGTGGAAAGTAGTGATGGACGTGGAGGCGCCGGCGATGCCGCGCATCAGCCCCCAAGCCAAGGCGGTCACCAAACGCCCGGTGCTGGCTCAAGTCGCCCGGGAGAGAACCGACGATCATTACCCGCTACTGATCTATGAGGGGGAGGTGTTCGGCGATTTCAAGCTGACTACCCGGTTTAAGATCGTGGATGGAATCGACGAACAAATGGCCGGGCTCGCGTTTCGAATCCAGGATGAGAGAAATTATTATTACGCGCGCGCCAGCGCGTTGGGCAACACGTTCTATTTTTTCAAGTTCGTCAACGGGGAACTGATCGGACCGATCGGGTCGAAGGTGGAGATACCGAAGGGAGAGTGGCAGGAGATGAGCGTGGAGTGCCGGGGCAGCCAGGTAACCTGCTGGCTGAACGGGCGGGTCGTGATTCCGACGATGAAGCAGGACGTTTTTCCCAAAGGTAAGATCGGCTTTTGGACGAAATCGGACGCGGTGAGTTATTTCGCCGACACAAGAATCAGCTACAAGCCGCTGGTCGTGCCGGCGCAGGTCATCGTAGGCGAGCTAGCAAAGAAATATCCGCGGCTGCTGGGCTTGAAAATATATGCGCCCGGCACGGAGCCGGGAACGACCCGGATTATCGCGAGCAGCGCGTCGGGGGAGGGCGGCCAGGCGGGAGGCAGAACGGAAAAGGAAGTCATCGCGAAAGCCGAGACGTGGTATGGCAAGGAGAAGGAGTCCGTTTCGGTGATCATGCCGCTGTACGACCGGAACGGCGAACCGATCGCCGCGGCGCGCGTGGTGCTCAAACCGTTCAAAGGACAAACGGAACAAAACGCAATCATCCGGGCGGCGCCGATCGTCAAGGAGATCCAGTCGCGTGTAACCGGGCTGGAGGATCTGGTGGACTAGGGCTTGGTCTGGGCGGACTGGTTGGTGGTGAGAGGCCGGAGGTTGTTCTCAAAGACTGGCGGCGGGACGTCCGAAGCAGTGGTTCGACGGACACCGCCGAAAACGGAAATTGCCCCGTCGTCGTCCACTCGCAGCCGCGGCCGGGCGCCGACGTAGTCGTAAGTTTGGCGTGCCAGCAGGGTGCCGTCCAAATCAAAGGATGAGTAGCTGAACCGCGTGGGGCCGTTTTGAAAGAGGACGTGGAGCCGGCTGAAGCGGTCGACCTGGGGCTCGGGCCGGCTAAAGGAAACGAGGTTCCCAATGGGGAAAACGCGGTAGGTCTTCCCGTAGCTGTCGGTAATCCGGAGATAAAGCCGCACTTGACTGCGGAGGTAATTCGCCTGCTGTAAAATGTATTTGCGCAGTTCCGGAGCCGCGTTTGAAACTCCTGGAGCTGTCGGCACCCCGACCTCCTGCTCCCAGAGCCGGGTGCCGTCGATGACGTCGAAGTACCTGGGCGGGCTGGCGATGTCCCGGTTCCACTCCTTGACGTGCACGGTGGCTACGATGGCGTAATGCCCGGGCGCCATCGGCGCAAAATAGGAAACCAGGTCAACGCGCTTGGTGGCGATTTCGGAGGATTCGAGGTCAAACTCGCCCTTCACCGGGGCCTCACCGATTTTGGAAACGACCGGGCCTTCTCGAGACTCGATGGTGAAGGAGAGCCAATCCTCCGCGGCTCCCAGGCGGAGGGTCTGGCCGGAACGGTTCGCGATGCGGACCGCCACCGGCAGCGATTCGCCTTCCAAAAACTGGTCCTGGTCCTGGGTCACTTCGACGGTCATTTGACCGCAGGCCGGAAGCAGGGAACCCGCCAGGAGAATTGCGCCCAAACCAGAGACTTTCATTGCACCAGACTAAGCACACGGCCGGCGCAGGCAAGCAACAAAGAGGCAGCGGTCCTCCTTCTGAACTTTGCCTCCCAGGCTCCAGGTCCCGCGTTTCGACTTCTTCTGCTCCCCCCGCACCCAAAAGTCTTTGACACCTTTCCCCGATGAACTAGCCTCGGCGCACTATGAGATTCGGGATAAATACCTTCCTTCTGACCTCTCCCTTCACCACCCAAAGCACGAAGCTGTTCAAGCAGATCAGAGCCTGGGGCTTCCAGAGCGTGGAAATCCCCATCGAAGATCCCAAACACATCGACCCGGAGCGCGTCAAACGCGAGCTCGACAAGGCCGGGCTCGTCTGCGGCTCCGTTTGCGCCTGCATGGGCAAGGACCGCGATTTGCGCGGCACCCCGCGCCAGCAGAAAATCGGCATGACCTATCTCAAGCAACTCCTTGATGAAATGGTGCTGCTCGATTGTCCCTCGCTCATCGGCCCCGTTTACTCCGCCACCGGGCGCGCCGATGCCGTGCCGCCCAAAGAATACAAGAAACAATGGAAAACCGTCGTTGGCCACCTCAAGGTGCTGGCCACCTATGCTGAAGCGCGCGGCAAGCAGATCTGCCTCGAACCCCTCAACCGCTTCGAAACGGATTTCATAAACACGTGCGACCAGGCCCTCAAAATGGTCAAGGATGTCGGCAGCCCCGCTCTCAAAATCCAGCTCGATACCTTCCACATGAACATCGAGGAGAAAAACCAGCCGGCCGCCGTCCGCAAAGCGGGAAAACTCCTGGCCCATCTCCACGCCTGCGGCTGCGACCGCGGCACCCCGGGCAACGACCACATCGACTGGCAGGGCATCGCCCGGGCCCTTAAAGACATAAACTACCAGGGCGATATCGTCATCGAATCCTTTGCCACTAACGTCAAATTGATCGCCCGCGCCGCCGCCATCTGGCGCCAGATCGAGCCCAGCCAGCAAGAAATCGCCACCAAAGGCCTCAAATTCCTGCAACGCATTCTATGAGCAACTCTGCCCTTTTCGCCCTCCTCGGCTGCTCCTTGCTGCTGGCGACCGGTTCGCCCGCCGCCGAGACCGGTTTCAATTCGCTTTTCAACGGCAAGGATCTCACCGGCTGGACCGGCGACCCCAAGCTGTGGTCTGTTAAAGATGGCGCGATCACGGGTCAGACCACACCCGACAATCCCGCCAAAGGCAACACCTTCCTCATCTGGACCAACGGCACTGTCGCTGATTTCGAGCTCCGGTGTTCCTTCAAACTCGTGCCCGGCGACGACAAAGGCTTTGCCAACTCCGGCATTCAATACCGCAGCAAAGTGCTCGACCCCGTCAATTGGGTGGTCGGCGGCTACCAGGCCGATATGGAAGCCGGCCCCAGCTACACCGGCATCCTTTATGAAGAAGCCATGACCCGCAATATTATGGCTCAACGAGGTGAGAAAGTCGTTTTCGACAACGACGGCAAAAAACAAGTCGTCGGCTCGGTCGGAAGCTCGACTGACATCGAAGCCTCCATCAAGAAAGGCGATTGGAACGACTATGTCATCATTGCCAAAGGCAACCACCTCCAGCAATTCGTCAACGGCAAACCAACCGTCGACGTCACCGACAACTGCGAAGCCAAACGATCGTTGAGCGGCGTCATCGCGCTCCAAGTGCATGGCGGGCCACCCATGATGGCCCAGTTCAAGGATATTCGGGTCAAGAATCTCAAAGGGGAGTAACTGAAGGGTGCTTCCCGCCACAGCCTCGAGCGGGACGGTCCGCGTCCGCGCTTCCTGGCCTGTTCGTATTCGAGGCTGGAGCCGCCCCGGCTGCCTGCGAAGGCAAGGCCTCAGTGAAACAGGGGAGTGCGCCCGTCCCCGGACGGAGCGGTAATTTTACGCAGTGGCGCGTGGGAAACTCCTCAGCCCATTCGGACTCCGACGCCTGCTGCACCCGGGGACGGGCGCACGCCGATTAGTACACTGACCCCTTACCGGGTTTCGGATTTTTCACTAGCGCGGTGGTCCCTTTCGCGTAATGTTGCGCGGCTTAGTGAATATAACAACATCCTATGGAACCTAAAGGTGACATCGCCGTAATCGGCCTGGCCGTGATGGGCCAGAACCTGATCCTGAATATGAATGACCACGAATTTACCGTGGTCGCATTTAACCGGACCGTGTCCAAAGTTGACGATTTCCTCAACAAAGAAGGCAAAGGCACGAACGTCGTCGGAGCTCACTCGCTCGAGGAAATGGTGTCGCTGCTGAAGAGACCGCGCCGGGTGATGCTCATGGTCAAAGCCGGCCAGGCGGTGGACGATTTCATCGAGCACCTGCTGCCGGTGCTGGAGCCCGGCGACATCATCATCGACGGCGGGAACTCGCTTTTCGAGGACACCATCCGGCGCACCCGGTATGTCGAATCCAAAGGGCTGCTTTACATCGGCACGGGCGTGTCGGGCGGCGAAGAAGGCGCGCGGCGCGGCCCGAGCATTATGCCGGGCGGCTCGGCGGCCGCCTGGCCCCATGTGAAAGACATCTTCCAAAAAGTCGCCGCGAAGGTCGAAGACGGTTCTCCTTGCTGCGACTGGGTTGGCGAAAACGGCGCGGGGCATTATGTCAAAATGGTGCATAACGGCATCGAGTACGGCGACATGCAACTGATCTGCGAGGCCTATAACCTAATGAAAACGGGCCTCGGCATGACCGCCGACGAGATGCACCAGGTCTTTGCCGAGTGGCACCGGGGCGAACTCAATTCGTACCTGATTGAAATTACCCGCGACATCCTGGCTTTCAAAGACGCCGACGGCCAGCCGCTCGTCGACAAAATCCTCGACACCGCCGGCCAAAAAGGCACCGGCAAGTGGACGGTCATCTCCTCCCAGGAGTTGGGAGTTCCCATCACGCTCATCGCCGAGGCGGTTTACGCCCGCATGCTCTCCGCGCTGAAGGAAGACCGCCTCGCCGCTGCGAAAAAACTCCACGGACCGAAACCGGCCATCAAAGGCGACCGCGCGAAGATTATCGAAGACATCCGCCAGGCGTTGTATGCCTCGAAGATTGTCTCGTATGCGCAGGGCTACATGCTTATGCGCGCTGCCGCTCAGCAGTACAATTGGAACCTGAATTATGGCGGGGTGGCGTTGATGTGGCGTGGTGGCTGCATCATCCGGAGCGTCTTCCTGGGCAAGATCAAGGAAGCGTTTGACCGCCATCCCAAGCTGGCCAACCTGATGCTCGACCCGTTTTTCCGGAAAGCCCTCAACGGATCGCATCGCTCCTGGCGCGCCACCGTCGCCACCGCCGCGAAAAAGGGAATTCCGGTGCCCGTGTTCAGCACGGCCCTTGCCTTCTACGACGGCTACCGCAGCGAACGCCTGCCGGCCAACTTGCTCCAGGCTCAGCGCGACTATTTCGGCGCCCACACCTACGAGCGGCTCGACCAGCCGCGCGGCCAGTTCTTCCACACCAACTGGACCGGCCACGGCGGCGACGTCGCCTCCGGCACCTACACCGCTTAGGCGCGGCTTAGCCTTTGAGGCGCCGTTCCAGGACCTCGCCAGCCAGCGCCGGGTTGGCTTTGCCACGGCTGAGCTTCATCACCTGGCCCTTGAGAAAGTTGAGGGCGGCAGCTTTGCCCGCCCGGTAATCCGCCACGGGCCCGGGATTGGCGGCGATCACCTGGTCGCACAGCGTCTCGATCGCGCTCACGTCGCTCACCTGGGCCAGGCCTTTTTTCTGCACGATCGCCGCGGGCGCCTCGCCCGTCGCGAACGTCTCCGCAAAAACCTCCTGGGCGATCTTGTTGCTGATCCTGCCGCTTTCGACCAGCTCGACCAGCTCCGGGATCGCGGCCGGGGCGAATTTGAGCTGGCTGAGCCCGGTCTGCGCCTCCGCCATCTTCGCGCGCAGGTTATTGATCACCCAATTCGCCACGGTTTTTGGGTTCCTGGTCTTTTTGGCGATGCCCTCGAAATAGTCGCCCAGCGGCACGTCCCACACAAACGTCTGCGCGTCTGAGGCGGGCAAGTGGTAGTCGCGAATGAAACGCTGTTTGCGCGCGAGCGGCAGTTCCACCACGCGTTCCGCCACCGATTCGAGCCAGGCAGTCGTCGGTTCAAACGGCATCAGGTCCGGTTCGGGAAAATACCGATAATCATGCGCGTGCTCTTTTGTGCGCATTTCCTCGGTCACTCCAGCGGCATCGTCCCAACGGCGGGTCGACTGGAGGAGCCGGCCACCGGCTGTGAGCACCTCGATCTGGCGGGGGATCTCATACTCGAGCGCTTTGCGCACGCCGCTGAAGCTGTTCATGTTCTTGATCTCGATCTTCGCGCCCAGCTCGGTTTGGCCTTTTGGCCGGACGCTGATGTTCACGTCACAGCGGACCATGCCCTTCTCCATGTCGCAATCGCTCACTCCTCCGTAGACCAGGATGTCCTTCAGTGAATTGAGATACTCGTAAGCCATTTCCGCGCTCGAGATGTCGGGCTCGGAGACGATCTCGAGCAGCGGCACGCCGGCGCGGTTGAAATCGACACCGCTGTGGCGCTCGAAATGGAAATTCTTGCCGACGTCCTCCTCGAGGTGCGCCCGCGTGATCCGGACCCGCCCCATCCGGCCCTCGAACTCAAAATCAACGTGGCCACTGAGCGTCGAGGGCTTGTCGTATTGAGTGATCTGGTAATTTTTGGGCATGTCCGGGTAGAAATAATTCTTCCGGTCGAACTTGGCGTAGCTGGTGACGGTGCAGTGGAGCAGCAAGCCGGTGAGCGCTGTGAGGCGGAGCGCCTCCTCATTGGCGACCGGCAGCACTCCCGGCAAACCCAGGCAAACGGGGCAAACGTGCGTGTTTGGCGGCGCGCCGAATTCGTTCGCGCACCCGCACCACATCTTCGATCGGGTCTTTAGCTGGACGTGCGTCTCCAGGCCAATCACCGCTTCGTATTCCATAAACGTCGCCGAAATGCATACCACGGTTCGCCGCTTCTGAACACGGATTTTGTCTTCCCGGGCGGACACCCTGCCGGCAGCGACTTTGGCTCTCCCCGCGCCAACTTAGGATTCCGGATTTCGGATTTTGCCCTTATTCTCGTCGCATGCACGTCGTGCTCGTCGAACCCGAAATTCCTCCCAATACCGGGAACGTCGCCCGGCTCTGTGCCGCCACCAGGACGGCGCTGGACCTGGTTGAACCGCTGGGCTTCACGCTCGACGACGCTCAACTCAAGCGTGCCGGCATGGATTACTGGCAGCACGTCTCCTGGAAACGGTGGGGCTCCTGGACCGAATTCAGAAAAAGCCTGCCCGTCACCGCCCGGCTTTGGTTCATCGAATCCGGCGGCCCGCGGCTCTACACCGAGGTCGGCTTTGAACCTGCGGATTATCTCGTGTTCGGTCGCGAAACAGCCGGTTTGCCGAAACAGCTCCTCGAAGCCCACCGCGACCATTGGCTGCGGATCCCGATGCTCAATCCGGACGCCCGCTCGCTGAATCTCTCGAACTGCGTCGCGCTGGTTCTGTTTGAAGCGCTCCGCCAGCAAGGCTTTCCTGGCCAGACTACAGGTTCTCTTCGGCCGCCTGGATGATGGCCATGACTTTTTCCGGTTTGTCGGCCGCGAGCAGGTTTTGGCGCAGCTTCGGGTTCCGCAATAACCGGCTCAGCCGCGCCAACGCCGCCAAGTGCTGCGTGACAGTCGGCGCGACCAGCAGGAAAAACAGCCGGGCCGGCACCGAATCGATCGCATCATAGGGAATACCCGACGCATGCCGGCCGAAAACAATCAACGGCCGATCCACCAGCCCCACCAAAGCGTTCCGCGTGTGCGGCAAGGCAATGCCATCCCCGATGCCGGTGCTGTGCAGTTGCTCGCGCTCATGCAGCGCCCGCAACAGGGTTTGGCGCGCGTCGGCATCCTTCGCCAGCTCCGGAATCTGGTTTACCAGCTCCGCGAGCACCGATTCGCGGTCCCTGCTCGCCAGGTTCAAGTTGATCCTCGCCGGCGACAACAGCGCGCTGATCGCGACCGTGTTAGAGTTGCTCATAGAGCCCACCAGCCTAGTGCACCGGCATCCCCGGTAAAGTAAATATACGAAACTGGTTTTTTTTCCCCAATCGCACGCACAGCCGGCCCCCACGTCGAGCAGATGACTGTTCCAATAGCCTCTCCCGGATTTTAATGGGCCGGACTCCTGGCCGCATACGAGTCCACGGTGCCGTCGACCCGCAGGCTCACCTCGAGCCTGCCCGCAGGGCGTGCCTCACCGCCCGTCCGCCCCGCAAAACTCCAGGCCAGTTGCGCCTGGCCGTCGGACTTCATCTCCCGAACGCGGGGCGGACCAAACCATTCCAAAAGCCGGGCCTCTACCGTTTCACCTCGCCGGATATCTGCAATCCGCTGATCGTCATAGATTGCATCTGAGGCAGCCCCGCTCCGGCGTCGTGACAACTCCGCTTTACGGTGGACCGTGCCGTCTGCTTGGGGCAGCCGGGCCGAAACGCTGTGCACAGTCCAGCCCCCGCGGCGCCACTGTTCCATGTGTTCTCGCAGGTCGGCCTCTGATTTCTCAACAAATTCCTCCGTCCGGCTTTCCGACGCGGAGTCGCTGTGGGCAGCATAGGCCTCCACTTTGCCGTCGGGCCCCAGAACAACGCGGAGCACTCCGGACGCGCCTGAGCCTCCGTCCGTCCCGGGCGACAAAGCCCAACTCAAATTCGACCGGCCGTCCGGCTGCACCGCTCGGCTCTCGGGCGAGCCAAACCATTGCAGCAGCTCTGGTTCGAGGGTTTCACCGCGCCGAATCTGCGCAATCTGCCGATCGTCGTAGCCGGCGCCGGCGACAGGCCCGCTTCCGGCTCCAGCGGACCCGGCGGGCCTGCGAGTGCTGTCTTCTATCGGCGCCTGCGGCTGGCCCGCGAGGGGAGCCTTCGTCGGGGACGCGCAACCGCCCATCAGAACGGCGCCTGTGGCGAGTAAAACCAGGGAAGTTGTTTTCATAATCACTGTAAACAAAACCGATTTCACCCGAAAGTTGCGCGCGGACAGCAATTCTCAGATTAGGGTAGCAGGGATGAGGGTTGAACTTTGTCCCCTCCGGACAAAATGAGGATCGCAGGCTTATCTCAACGCCGCTTGCTTAATGTAAACGAAATTCATATCCTGAACGGCCAAAGCTTTCTGCGACGATGAGCGACTGGTCGTCAATCGTGGTCGAGCAGGGTCTGTGGGCAAACCGCCTCTGGCACGCAAGACCGGGACGGCCACTTCTAGTGTACGACCGAAATCAGAAGGAAACCGCAAATGCCACGCATCTTCGACAACATTGAAACCGCCCTACTTCCGGCCCTCCAGCAAACCTTGGCAGTCTCTGACCGGGCGGACTTCAGCGTCGGCTACTTCAATCTGCGCGGCTGGAAGGCCATCGACGACCTGATTGAGAAGTGGAGCGTGACCGTCTGCGACGCGTGCCGCGTCCAGGTGGACTTTTTCTTGGAGGTTCTGAACTGATCGCGCAGCCATGAAAGCCTTGCCCCGAAGACAGACCCGTTGGCGGCACGGTCGCACCCGGTTCGAGCACCCGGCGCTCGAAGATTTCGTCGGGATGGCAGACGGGTTTTTCCCGATGAAAGCCGTCCTTGATCCCGACGTGGGCGAGGAAGTGGTGCTGTACTTGAGGGATCAAACGCCATTCATGGAGGAACTGCGGCGCATCCAGCCCTTCCGGGTAATGCTCAAAGCCGGGGCGGGCCGCAACGAGTTTGGGCCGGTCTGCTTCATGGTCTTTTGGGTTCCCGACCCGGAGAACCCAGCCGAGGCGTTCGTCGCATACGACGTGTACCTCAACCCCCACAGCGACGTTCAGGTTGCAATGTGGCGTCAACCAGCATCCCAAAGCCGCTGGCATCTGTTTCTCGTCGGCGCGGGCGGCCAGCAGCGCGGTTTCTTCGAGTTCGAGAACACCTTCAACCTCGACGAAACGCTGGACTTCCTGCTCGAAGCCTGCGGCCCGCTCCCGGTCGTGGATTTCAACCGCGCCAAAGCCAAGTTCATGCAGGAAAACTCCGTGGACGATTTGTTGAAGATGCAGTGATGCCAACCGATCAGCCATTTGCTAAAGTGCGACCGCAATGAGCATAATTGTGCCAAACGACAGCGACCTCCAGCAGGCGCTGGAAATCGCGCCAGCCGTGAGGCGACTTCCGAAACAGCGGAACGAGTATGCCAATCATACCACCTGACATTGATTTGGTTCGACAGCAGTTCCCCCAGTTCAGCGACCTCAATGAACTGGCAAGCGGAGGCTTCAAAGTTGTGTACCGGGTTGAAACCGCCGGACGAGCCGAGGCGCTCAAGTTGATTGAGATTCCGAATGACCCGGAAATCGAGGACGTGGAAGCCTTCCGCAACGAGATGTTTGGGCGCACGAAACGCGAGATTGAGGCGCTGGAGAAATGCGCCATCCCCGAACTCGTGAAATTAGGTGTCCTGCGCCCAGTGCGCGTGACGCTTGGTGGTCGGGAATTCGTGGCCTACTCGGAGGAATTTCTGGATGGGCCAAGCCTGTCCCAACTCATCCGTGAAAATCGGGTGGCGAACCGTCCGCCGGGGGAGCCAGAATTGAAGATGTTGATGAGGGCGGGGCTGAAAACCATCAAGGAACTCTGGAGAAACGGCTACATCCATCGCGACATCAAGCCGCTGAATGTTGTGAAACTAGGGGTTCCCGACCGCCGCTTCGTCTTTCTGGACTTGGGCATCGCGTTCAGCGTGATTGAATCATCCCTGACACCCAATCCCGCGCAGGCTCCGGGAACTCTGCCGTACATGGCCCCGGAAATGTTCACCGCCGATTTTCGACAGCATGTTGATTTTAAGAGCGACCTCTACAGTCTCGCCGTCACGGTTTACATGTACGCGTGCCACCGGCATCCGATCCTTGAACGGCCTGAGAACGAGTTTCAAACCGTCTCGCGACTGCTGCGCCAGCGGGCAATACCATTACGGTCGGTACGCCCAGCGTTGTCCGCGCCCTTTTGCTCGCTCGTTGACCAGATGCTTCGCAAACAGCCAGCGCTCCGGCCATCAAACATCACCGCCATGCTGGCACAGATGGAGGAACAGCCATGAAACTGTATGCACAACACGGAGCGCTAGACGGGGACAAATCCCTGCGGGGCGCACAGCAGAATCTGATCGAAGGCATCATTTATAGTCCACGCGACCTCACGCTGGACGGTTTGCGCGGTAAGCTCAGGGATGTGGCGAGCACTTGCCCCACGACCTCACGGTTGTTCGATCCGCAGTTTTACACCTGCTTTCTGGCAGACGAGGAAGACGCCCGATTGGGTTATCTGGCGACCGACTACACAGCTTACTTAGGGAAACGTCGCCGCGCCCAGTTGGAGCGTGAAAGCCAAGTACGCTCAGACTTGGAGTCGGCACTCAACTTCCAAAGACAACTGGCCGTCACGGCGATCATTGCGCCGAACGTTCTGATCCCCCGCTCGTTCAATTCCATCGAAGCGGTGATTGCGAAGAACTTCATCCGCTATGCAGCAGAAACGTGGAGTGGGCTGAAAGACCCTCGTGAGCTTTACGCCACGGTGGCCATATCGTCGCAGGCGCTGCGTGAGCGCCGGGAGTTGTTCGAGTTTCTGAACGAGATCACGCTGCTCGAAGAACGGCCTGCGGGCATTTACCTGCTCGTTGCCACCCCAACCGCCGACGCACGGTATGACATGTTCGACCCCTACGTCGTTGGGGGGTACATGCTGGCGAATCATGTGCTGGCCTTGAATGGGTTTTCGGTCATCAACGGATACTCGGACTTGCTGAGTCCGTTCCTTGGCGCGGCTGGGGGGGCTGTGGGAGCGACGGGATGGTGGTCGAACCTGAGATCATTCTCACTAGAAAGGTTCGAGCCATCGGCAGGGATGGCTCGGCGTCCGCGACCACGGTATTTGAGCATGAACCTGCTCAATCGCATCACGCACTTCGAGCTTCACGCTTTACGCAATCGTCTGCCCGGTGTGCTCAACGGATTAGCAACAGATGCGGGCTACCCGGCGGACAGCGGCTCGCTACCGGATGCCGGAGCCGAGATGTTACAAAGTTGGGAAGCGTTGAAAACTTTGATGCAGCGGTTGGCGACTGGTGAAACGACGGAGGCTTTGGCGAAGTGCAAGGAGGCGGTCGAACGAGCGGGGCGCCTGTACGACAACATCACGATCCAACTGGATCAGAAATCCAAAGACGACCACTTGGAGGGTTTACACGCGGGTCTGACACAGTTTGCGACGCTCGCCGAAATAGATTCTACGGCTTAACAACGCAACGGCCCGGCTCCGAACGCGCTCATTCTTAGGAACAGAGGCGGGCGGGGTAAAATGCCGGGTGATTGTGTTCGACTTGATGTCTAATGACCACAGGCCAACACCTAGTTCGCGGAACAGAGGCATCTCCTTCTTCGCCAGCGGTACGACAGCAGTCGGTACAACGAGGATGGATCGGTCGGCAAAGTAAGTGTAGCGGTAGGCTTGAGCGAGTCCCTTGCGCCAATCGGACAGCTTCATCTCGAATGCGGTGAGCTTGTGCTGATTGAGCAGGGTCTTGAGTTTCTCGATGGAGAGGGCGCTGCCTTCGTCCGGGTTGATGGCATTGCGCCATGCGATCCAGACGAAATCAGCGATCCCAAACCCGGACAGGGCGAACTCCTTACCGCCGATGCCGTCGGGCGCAATAGAAGAAATGTACGCGTTACTGAAAGCAGAAACAAAGTTGGACTCGCCGCGCTTGCGAGCAAGCGCAGCCGGAAGGTTGCGCCGTGGATGGCGCTGCCTGAATTTAAGCAACCGCGCCGGTTTCATCGGATTTGACTCGGAATTTTAACCTTATTGAAGTGAACCCTCAACCCCAATTTTGGCCGCCATGAACGCGACGGTAACGAGGCTAAAGCCAGATGATCTGGGCCTCGTCGGGGCAATGAATGCTCTCGGCTGGTTATCGGCGTTTCCTGAAGTCACGGTTTTGGGTGATCCGGCCTTGCTGCGCCGTCAGAAACTGGCGCTGTTCTGCTCAGTTAAGTGCCCCGGCGACTTGATCCTCCGCGCTTACGATTACGCCAAGAAATTGCGCGATGACGGGGTGACCGTGATCGGCGGGTTTCACTCGCCTGTAGAAAAGGAATGCCTGCGCATTCTGTTGCGCGGCACTCAGCCGGTCATCATCTGCCCGGCGCGCAGCCTCGCGAACATGCGCGTTCCCGTTGAGTGAAAAAAGGCCATCGAAACCAGCCGCCTCCTGCTCCTGTCCCCTTTCGCCGCGCCGCAGAAACGCCCCACAGCGGAACAGGCGCAGGAGCGGAACCGCTTCGTCGCCGCCATCGCCGACCGGGTGTGCTTTGTTCATATGGAGTCGGGCGGCACGCTGCAATCGCTGGCAGACGACGTGCGCCGACAGGGTAAGGCCATCATCGCGCTGCCATGACGTCCCCACGATTGAGCAACTCGCGCAGATAGGAGGCGACGGTCGCCGACCATCCTGGTCTCTTCTTTCGTCGCGTTAAGCCGCCACCCGGGCATCACAAAAAATGCAAAGATTTCGACAAGGTATGTTTAGTATAGTTAATTTACTTGGGCTTGACTATCGTACAGATGACGGAATTTCGTCTACGCTACGGATTATCGTTAGTTATGGCGAAGAATGGTGGCGTCCGGGATTTCGTCGACGGGTCGCGGAACGGCGGAGACGATTATGATGGAAATCACACGCACGATTAAATACGACGCGGACCGGGTCAAAGGATTTGGCAGGGAGATCATGGAGGTTCCCGGATGCGAACAGCTCAAGAGCTGCATACAGTGCGGGACCTGTTCCGGGGTTTGCCCCCTGAGCATCTACATGGACTACACGCCCCGGCAGGTAATCGCGTTGACGCGCGGGGACTTCAAGAACGAGGTGCTGCGCAGCCACACGATCTGGCTTTGTGCCTCCTGCTATGCGTGCACCGTGGAGTGTCCGCGGGAGATTCGCATCACGGACATCATGTATGAGCTGAAGCAGCGAGCGATTCACGAGGGGTTTTACCCGAGGCGTTTCCCAATTCCGGTGCTGGCCCGGGAATTCAGCACCATGGTGCGGAAAAACGGCCGCATCACCGAGCTGGTGCTGGTGATGAAATTGTTCCTCAAGACGAGCTGGCTGGCGGCCCTGGGCAACTGGAGAATGGGGATTGACCTCTTTAAGACCGGCCGCCTGTCACTGGCCAGTGAAAAGATCCGGCAACCGGCGGACATGGAGCGAATGCTGGCGGCGGTTGACGCCAAGAAAGGAGCCTAGAATGAAGTATTCCTATTTTCCCGGCTGTTCGCTCAAGGGGCTGGGCCGCGCCTACGAAGAGTCCCTGCTGCCGGTGATGAAACACCTGGGCGTGGACCTTCTGGAGATGGAGGACTGGAACTGTTGCGGCGCCACGGCGTATATGGCGATCGACGAGGCGAAGGCATGCGTGCTGGCGGCGCGCAACCTCGCGTTGGCCGAGAAGAGCGGCTGCCAGCAGGTGCTCGCCCCATGTGCCGCCTGCTACCTCGTCCTCAACAAGATGAAGCACTATGTGCACGACTACCCGGCGATGAAGACGACGATGGACCGGGCGCTCGGGGCGATTGGATTGAGCTACAGCGGCAACACCCCGGTTCGCCATCCGCTGGATGTGCTGGTCAACGATGTCGGCGTCGAAGCGATTAGGCAAAAAGTGCGGAAGCCGTTGAAAGGGCTGAAGGTGGCCTGCTATTACGGCTGCCAGATTGTGCGGCCCTATGCCACGTTCGATGACCAGTACAACCCCGTTTCGATGGACCGGGTGCTGGAGGCGCTGGGCGCCAGCATTATCCGGTTCCCGCTCAAGACCAAATGCTGCGGCGGCAGCCTGACGGGAACGGTGCCCGAAGCCGGCATCCGTCTCGTTTACATACTCCATAACGAAGCGAAGAAGCGCGGCGCCGATTGTCTCGCCACGGTCTGCCCGCTCTGTCAATTCAACCTCGATGGCTACCACGCACAGGTCCGGGCCCAATATGGCGAAGTGTTGGTTCCCGCGGTGTATTTCACCCAGCTCATGGGCCTCGCGTTCGGGTTGCCGGAGCAGGAACTCGGGCTCCATCGAGCCGCCATTCCGTTTCGCTGGCGGCCCGGCAACATCGAGGCGGCGAAACAGCCTGTCGCGGCCTGATCGAACCTGAAACCCGAAATCTCATGAATAACAACGGCAACGGGGAGATCCGCATCGGTTTCTATATCTGCCATTGCGGGCATAACATCGCCGCGATGGTCGACTGCGCCGAAGTAGCCAAATACGTCGGCCAACTCGCCGGCGTGGCGCTCTCGCGCGATTACAAGTACATGTGTTCCGATCCCGGCCAGGAACTGATCCAGAAAGATATTCGGGAGTTCAAGCTCAACCGTGTCGTCGTGGCTTCCTGCTCGCCGTTGTTGCACGAGCACACTTTCCGCACCGCCGTCCAGGCCGGCGGCCTCAATCCGTTCTTTTTCCACATGGTCAACATCCGCGAGCACGATTCGTGGGTGCACACCGATCGCCAGGAGGCAACCGACAAGGCCAAGGCACTGGCACGGGCGGCCGTGGCGCGCGTCGCCCACCACCGGGCCCTGGAGGTAAAGCGGGTTCCTATCGATCCGCACGTGCTAATCGTCGGTGGCGGCATCGCCGGCATCCATGCGGCGCTGACCCTCGCCGGCGCCGGCAAGAAAGTTTATCTCGTCGAACGCGAACCCTCGATCGGCGGCCACATGGCCAAGTTCGACAAGACGTTCCCCACCCTGGACTGCGCCGCGTGCATTCTCACGCCGAAGATGTCGGCGGTCGGCTCGAACCCGAACATCACGCTCTGGAGCTATTCTGAGGTGATCAAGGTGGATGGCTACGTCGGCAACTATACCGTCACCGTCAAACGCAAGCCGCGCTATGTCAACGAAGACGTCTGCACCGGCTGCCAGGAATGTATCGCCAATTGCGTGTATAAAGAGCCCAAATTCTACGACGAATTCAACGAAGGGCTGGGCAAGCGCAAACCGGTTTACATTCCTTTTCCTCAGGCAACGCCGCAGGTGGTCCTCATCGACCCGCAAGTTTGCCTGAACTTCAAGCGCGGCCAGCTAACGGACAAGTGCAAGAAGACCTGTGTCGAGGCCTGCGGCGAGAAGAAAGCGATCGACTTTCAGCAAAAAGAGGAAATCAAACAGATCCGGGTGGGGTCGATCATTGTGACGACGGGGTTTCAGGCCTTTGATGCGAAGCGCATCCCGCAGTATGGCTATGGGACCTATCCCAATGTTTACACCTCCCTCGAGGTCGAGCGCCTGGTCAACGCCTCCGGTCCGACCGGCGGCGAGGTCATCCTGCGCGACGGGCGGCATCCCAAAGCCATCGGCATCATCCACTGCGTCGGCTCGCGCGACAAGAAGACCAACCGCTGGTGCTCGCGCGTGTGTTGCATGTACTCGCTTAAGCTGGCGCACTTGCTCAAGGAGCATTCCGGCGCCGAGATTTACAACTTCTACATCGATTTGCGCACGGCGGGAAAGAGCTACGAAGAGTTCCTCGACAAGATGCTCGAGGAAGGCATCCAGTTCATCCGCGGCCGGGTCGGCGAAGTTACCGACTGGGCGATGACTCCCGAGGAAGAAGGCAAGCTCATCCTGCGCGTCGAGGATACACTCGCGGGGTTTGTGCGGCGCATCCCGGTTGATATGGTCGTGCTCTCGACGGGGCTTCAGCCACACGCGGACGGCCAGGACGTCCGCCGGTTGTTCAACATGAGCTGCGGGTCCGAGGGCTTTTTCCTCGAACGCCATCCCAAACTGGCGCCCGTTAGCACGTTTACCGACGGCGTTTTTCTGGCCGGCGCCTGCCAGGGGCCGCGGGATATTCCCGATACGGTGGCCCAGGCCGGCGCGGCCGCCACTGAAGCACTCGTTCTGATTGACAAAGGCTATATCGAGCAAGAGCCGAACACCGCCCACGTCATCGAAACGGAGTGTTCCGGCTGCAAATCATGCCTGCCGTTGTGTCCTTACACCGCCATCACCTTCGACGAAGCCAAACAGAAGGCCACCATCAACGAGGCCCTCTGCAAAGGCTGCGGCACGTGCGTTGCCTCCTGCCCGTCCGGCTCCATAGAGCAATATTTGTTCGAAGACGAAGAGGTCTTCAGCGAGATCTCAGGAGTTTTGGGAGACCGATGATAAATCCGAAATCCGAAGACCGAATGAAAAAGAGTCAATACCTTTGCGCGGACGCTCCCTTGGCGAATCAGGTTTGGCCAATGCTGTCCTTCGGAGTTCGGATTTCGGGCTTCTTTCGGGCTTCGGGATTCGGATTTCGGATTTCCACGAGCAAATTCCAATGAACCCACAAATCACTTCATCCGTCCCCGCCCCGGCGCCCTGGCAACCGCGCATCGTTGCGTTCTTTTGCAATTGGTGCACTTACACCGCCGCTGACCTGGCCGGTGTGTCCCGCCTGAAGTATGCGTCCAACATCCGCGTGATCCGGCTGATGTGCTCCGGGCGCGTCGATCCGCAGTTCATTCTCGACGCGCTGGTGAAAGGCGCGGACGGCGTGCTCATCGGCGGCTGCCATCCCGGCGACTGCCATTATGTCGAGGGCAATTATAAAATGCTCCGGCGGTTCGAGATGCTGAAACGAATGCTCACGGATATGGGCATCGAGCCCGAGCGCGTCCGGCTGGAGTGGATCTCCGCCGCCGAAGGCGAGAAAGTGAAGCGGGTCGTCAATGAAATGGTCGAGCAGGTGCGCCAGCTTGGACCGCTTGGCCTCCCGGCGAGATTCGCGGACTGGGACAAGGAAATGACAGCACTGGAGCAGGAAATTGAAGCCGCGGAAGCAGCACCGGCCGCCTCCTGATTTTGTTATGAGCGCGATCTCGAAACCCAAAATCGGCTTCTACTGGTGTGCCTCTTGCGGCGGGTGCGAAGAAGCCGTTGTGGACCTGGCGGAAGACATCCTGGGAGTGGTCGAGGCGGTGGACATTGTTTTGTGGCCTTGCGCGATGGATTTCAAGAAAGCGGACTTGGAAGCAATGCCCGACAAGTCCATCGTAGCAACGCTGCTGAACGGCGCGATCCGCACCAACGAACAGGAGGAGATGGCGCACTTGCTTCGCCGCAAGAGCCAGTATTTGATCGCCTATGGCGCGTGCGCGCACCTCGGAGGCATTCCAAGCCTGGCCAACCAGTTCCCGCGCGAGCAAATCCTCCGCTATGTCTATGAGGAAGCGCCGACAACGGTCAACGACCTGAAGACCCGGCCGGCGGTGACCTTCCAGAACAACCGTCACGCTCTCACTCTGCCGGAGCTGAGGAACGTCGTCCGTTCGCTCGATCAAGTAGTCGAGGTCGATTATTACATCCCGGGCTGCCCGCCCACTCCCAAAATCACCCAGGCCGCCGTCGGCGCCTTGCTCGCGGGAAAACTCCCGCCCAAAGGCAGCGTGCTCGCCCCCGATGTGGCGCTGTGCGAACAGTGCCAGCGCAAAGCCAGCAAACCCACGAACCTGAGTTTCGCCGAATTCAAACGGCCCCATCTCACGAAACTGGATCCCGAAACCTGTTTCCTGGCGCAGGGCGTCGTCTGCATGGGCCCGGCGACCCGCGGCGGGTGCGAGGCCGTTTGCACCACCGGCGGCATGCCGTGCAGCGGCTGTTTCGGCCCGACCTCGCGCGTGCGCGACCAGGGCGCCAAGGCGATCTCGTCCCTCTGCGCGAACGTCGCGGCGAAAGATGAAAAAGACATCGCCAAAACCCTGGCCGGCATACCGGACCCGGTCGGCACTTTCTATCGCTACGGCCTGGCCAAAAGCCTGCTGCGGCGAAAAGTGACCTTGGGAAATTAGAGAACTTATGACCCCAGCCACTCAACAAGCGTGGAACGAAGCCGGCCGCAATGCGAACCTGGCCGCGATGGCCCAGCGGCGGCGAGTCACCATCGACCCCATCACCCGGCTCGAAGGACACGGGAAAATCGATATCTTCCTGGACGACAAAGGCGACGTCGAACGCGCTTATCTGCAGATCCCCGAGCTCCGCGGCTTCGAGGTTTTCAGCCTCGGGCGGCCGGCGGAGGAAATGCCGCAGATCACCAGCCGCATCTGCGGAGTCTGTCCCACGGCGCATCACATGGCCGGCACCAAGGCGCTGGACGATTTATACAAAGTGGAGCCCACATCCGCCGCGCGCAAAATCCGAGAGCTGGTCTATAACACGTTCATGATGGAGGACCACGCCCTCCATGTGTACATCCTCGGCGGCCCCGACTTCATCGTCGGCCCCGACGCTCCAAAGGAACAACGGAACGTCGTGGGCGTAGTGCAAAAAGTCGGCGTCGAGGTCGGCAAGAAAGTGATCTCGATGCGCCGCCGGCTGCGCGAGTTAATTGCCTATTTTGGCGGCAAAGTCATTCACCCGGTGCTGGGGCTCCCGGGCGGAGTCTCCAAGGGGCTTAAAGCCGAAGACCTGCCCAAATTTCAGGAGCTGGCGAAGGACACGCTCGATTTCGCGCTGTTCACCCTGCAGGTCTTCAAGGACATCGTCTTGCGCAATGCGCATTACGTCAACCTGATCACCTCCGACACCTACACGCACAAGACCTCTTACATGGGGTTGGTGGACTCCAATAACAAAGTCAATTTTTATGACGGCCTGCTGCGGGTCGTGGATCCGGCCGGCAAGGAATACGCAAAATTTCCGGCGCAGCGCTACCGGGAGTTCGTGGCCGAGCACGTCGAGCCGTGGAGCTACGTCAAATTCTGCTACTTGAAACCGCTCGGTTGGCACGGCTTTGACGAAGGCGCCCAAAGTGGCGTCTATGCGGTCGCGCCGCTGGCCCGGCTGAACGTCTCGGATGGGATGGCCACACCCCACGCGCAGAAGGCCTACGAGGATTTCTTCAACACCCTCGGCGGCAAGCCGGTGCACCATACGTTGGCGAATCACTGGGCGCGCGTCGTCGAAATGATCCACGCAGCCGAGCGCATCGTCGAGCTGCTGCATGATCCCGAAATCACCAGCACCGACATTCGGACCATTCCGACGGCCAAACCCACCGTCGGCATCGGCGTGGTCGAAGCGCCCCGCGGCACGCTGTTCCACCAATACGAGACCGACGAGGAGGGGCTCATCACCAAAGCCAACTTGATCGTGGCCACACAAAACAACGCGGCGCGCATCGCGATGAGCGTCGATAAAGCCGCCCGCGGTTTAATCAGCAAAGGCCAGGTCAACGACGGGCTTTTGAACATGGTCGAGATGGCGTTTCGCGCCTACGATCCCTGCTTCGGCTGCGCCACGCACTCTTTGCCTGGCCACCTGCCGCTCTCGGTGAATATCTACGACCGCGAGCGCAAACTGATCCGCAACCTTGTCCAGTAGGACGGGCATCTGGCCTGTCTCTGATTTCAAAATCGTCAAACCGCCCATGTTTCGGTTACTGTGGCGCGTGGCGATCCTTCATGCCCCGAACCTATGTTGCAGAAAAGCGAAGCCAGCCAGGACGGCCGTCCTAAGACAAAGGTTCTCCTCCTTGGTTTAGGCAACGATATTCTTTCTGACGACGCCATTGGCCTGCGCATCGCGGCCGCCGTGCGCGAGCGGGTGGCCGACCAGAACAACGTCACCGTACTCGAGAGTGGCGAGATGGGTTTGGCGCTGCTGGATCTGATCGTCGGCTTCAACGTTCTGGTGATCGTTGATTCGGTGCAAACGGGAAAAGCGCCCGTCGGGTATGTCCACCAGATTGAAGGCGATCAACTGCGAGCGTTGCCCTCAGTTTCGCCGCACTTTCTTGGCATCGGCGAGATGCTTGCGCTAGGGGACAAACTGGAGCTACAAGTGCCTACGCGGGTCAACATACTGGGGGTGGAAGTTGGGGATCCGTTCACGGTCGGTGGCAGTCTGTCTCCCGAGCTCGAGGCTGCGGTTCCGAAAATCTTAGAGAAAGTTACGGCAGTGGTTTTGGACGCCGCGGCGTAGCCGGCGCCCGACGAGGCCCATCTGCCCAAACTCAGACCAGGGCGACCCAGCACGATGCGTGCTTTTGCGAGCAGTGTTGATCGCCCTTGTCGACCTTAACTATTCTCGGCGCATGCAAGGCGAGTTGGATTTCGAGTCGGCGGGCCGAGGCGATGGTCATACCAAATGGCTGACCGGTCGGCGTATGGCAGCAGAGGAGTTGGCGCACCGGATGAACTTGCCTCTCGGTCACCAGGTTGAGGTCTGGCTTTACGGCGGGGTTCGGCTCAGGGGCAGATTGCGCTTGCAGGAGGAAGTGCTCTTTGTGGAGGAGGAACAGGTGCGGCATATGCAGCTTCGAGTGGACCGCGTCGGGTTCAGCTACCGGGAGATGGAATCCTGCGTGAGACTGGACTGACACCTTGAGCTTTCCCCTGCCTGTGGTACACTGGCTGTGTGACAGAAACCATTACGATCCGGCTGCGCCGCGCAAAATCAGAGCTTCAGGCGAAGGCCAGGCCCAATCTGAACGCGTGGGTCAATGATTTAATCGAGCAAGCCCTCGGCCCACGGGGAGCGGACTGGAATGAGCACTTCCAGCGCCGCAAATTGCGGAAACCCGCGCGGTACTGCAGCGATGACGTGCGGAGGGCCGGCCGGTGACGGTGTTTGCGGATACGAATTGGCTGGAGGCGTTGTATTTCGAACCCGACCCGTCCGACAAGCGGGCTTTGAGCCGCGCCGCCGTAGTCCATCGCCGAATGAGAAGGCACTCGGGGCCTCTGGTTATTTCGCACATAGTTTTGCTTGAAGCGCGCAATGTCTTTAGCCGGGTTGCTCAGGAACCTGAGCCCGACGAGTGGCGGGATTTGCTGTCCGATTTCAATGGCCGTCTGTATGTGGACCCGATGAACTGGGATATGCTCCGCCAAAAAACCAGTTCCATCTTCGAGAAATACAGTCACAGGGTGACCCTGGGGACTTTTGATGCCGCCTTGATAGCCTCCGCTCTCCTGGCCGGCGCTCGCGAACTGTTGTCGTTTGATGAACGCCTGAAGGTGATCGCGACACTGCTGGGGATGGACGTGTTTCCGCCTCTCAGCGCCGAAGGCAAGGCGTTGCACACCCGATTGCGCCAGTGATTCGGTTTGCTTCCCCTCTCCTGGATGATGATTTCCTATTCTGGCAGCGCGGAACCGAGCCACATTGTGCGCCTGCGGCTCACGATCCGCGGCGCCGTCCAGGGCGTCGGCTTCCGGCCCTTTGTCTTCAGGTTGGCGGAGGACTTGAAGCTCAACGGCTGGGTGAGAAATTCGTCCCAGGGTGTTTTCCTCGAGGTCGAAGGGCCGCAGCCGATCCTGCAGGACTTTCTGCTCCGCCTCGAATCGGAGAAACCCCCGCGCAGCTCGATCCAGAGCCTCGAATCCTCTTGGCTTGACCCGGTCGGATACCGGGGCTTTGAGATCCGGGAAAGCGATAGCGCCGGTTCAAAAACCACACTGGTGTTGCCCGACATCGCCACCTGTCCCGATTGCCTGCGGGAGATTTTCGAGCCGGCCAACCGGCGCTATTGGTACCCGTTCACCAACTGCACGAATTGCGGCCCGCGCTTCAGCATTATCGAAGCGCTGCCCTACGACCGCCCAAACACGTCGATGAAGAAGTTCAGGATGTGCGCGGAATGCCAGGCCGAATACGAAGATCCGCGCGACCGGCGGTTTCATGCCCAACCTAACGCTTGCCCCGTTTGCGGGCCGCAGGTCGAGCTCCGGGACCGCGAGGGAAAGGAGTGTGTGCCGGCTGGCCCGACCGGCAGCGGCCGGGTGCTCGAAGCCGCGGCGGAAGCCGTTCGCAGCGGCAAAATCGTTGCCGTGAAAGGGCTCGGCGGGTTTCACCTGGTCGTCACCGCTGGTGATGATAAGGCTGTGCGCCGCCTGCGAGAGCGAAAACACCGCGAAGAAAAGCCTCTCGCCCTGATGTTTCCCTCGTTGGACATGGTAAAGGCGGTTTGCGACGTCTCGCCGCACGAGGAGCGCCTGCTGCGTTCCCCGGAAGCGCCGATCGTTCTGCTCCGGCAGGCAGGCGCGCGCCGCGCGGCGCCGGCAATCGCCGCGGCAATCGCTCCCCGTAATCCCTATCTCGGCGTGATGCTTCCTTACACGCCCCTTCATCACCTGTTATTGGCGCAACTCAGACTTCCGGTCGTGGCCACCAGCGGCAATCTGAGTGATGAGCCCATTTGCATCGACGAGCGCGAGGCCGTTGAGCGGCTCGGGGGCATCGCCGACCTGTTCCTGGTCCACAACCGCCCGATCGTGCGCCAGATGGACGATTCGATCGTCCGCGTGATGGCCGGACGCGAGCTGGTGCTCCGGCGTGCCCGGGGCTTCGCTCCACTGCCCATCCAGAAAGTAACGCCTCAAACCGTCGGCGACGCAGAGCCCGCCCTACCGGCATGCGACCGCAGCGTGCTCGCGGTTGGTGCGCACTTGAAAAATGCGATCGCGCTGTCGGTGGGGCCGCAAGTGTTCATCAGCCAGCACATTGGCGATTTGGAGACGGAGCAGGCCCACGAAGCGTTCCGGCGCGTGATAGCCGACCTGCAGAGGCTTTACGAAGTCTCGCCGGGAATCGTCGCGGCCGACGCGCATCCCGATTACCTGTCGACGAAGTTCGCCCGGCAGTTGTGCTCTTCCTCGACCGTCGATCCTTCCCACTCGCCGATTCTCTACCCCGTTCAGCACCATGTCGCGCACGCGCTCTCCTGCATGGTTGAAAACGATCTGACACCTCCCGTGCTGGGCGTCTCCTGGGACGGGACCGGTTACGGTACCGACGGCACCATTTGGGGCGGCGAGTTCTTCCATGTTACTGCCTCGGGGTACGAGCGAGTCGCGCACCTCCGCCCGTTTCGGCTGCCCGGTGGCGACAAGGCCGTAAAGCAACCGTGCCGCACGGCGCTCGGAATCCTCTTCGAGTTGCACGGTGAAGCGGCCTTTGCCCTGACGGACCTTCCCCCAATTGCCGGGTTTTCCAGACCGGAGGTTGCAACACTCAAGGCCATGCTCAGACGCCGGATCAACTCACCGTTGACCTCGAGCACCGGGCGTTTATTCGATGCGGTGGCCTCCCTCGCAGGCTTGCGCCAGCGGGTCAGATTTGAGGGACAGGCCGCGATGGAACTCGAGTTCTCTTTGGACGAAACCCGTTCGGACGAATCCTACCCGATTACGATCGCCGAACCGCCCGCCGCCAATTCGAAATCTCAAATCCCAAATTTGAGATCGCCGCTTCTCATCGACTGGGGCGGACTGATCGAAGCGGTCGTGGCTGATGTCCGCGGCGCGGTTGGGCCCGGCAGAATTTCGTTGAAGTTCCACAATGCCCTGGTGGAGGGGATCGTCGAGGTTGCCCGACGGACCGGCGAAAAGCGGGTGGTTCTTAGCGGCGGCTGTTTCCAGAACCGATACTTGACAGAGACCGCGGTGAAGCGTTTGCGCGAGGAAGGGTTCCTTCCCTACTGGCATCAGCGCGTGCCACCCAACGACGGCGGCATCGCCCTCGGACAGGTGGCTGCGGCTTTTCGCCAAACCTCCTTAGCCTTAGTCGGCGTTTAGGGTCGTGAATCTCGCAAGCGGTGTCTCATGCCGGAGTCTTTCTGCCCAACATAGCCTGGACCGGCGAGACAAAATGACCGCCCAGGTGTTTATGATTGGTGTTCAGTCTGTATCCGCTCAGAAGGTGTGAAAAAATTGAAAAGAGCCGAAATTGGCAATCGCAAGTAGTTGGCTCTCAACGTGGGTGTTGAACATTTACTCCCGCTTCGCCAATTTTTTCACACCTTCTCAGTCTTAGGTCGGAGCGCCGATTTTTAATCGGCTTAAGCTAGCCGACGGCCGCTTGTAAGCCGAGTGCAACTCGGCGCTCCGACCCAAGATTGAGCGGATGCTTCAATCTATGTCTTTGCCAGTTCAGAATGGGATGGATAGAGTTCGGCTATGGATTTGGAGACACTAATCGGCCAGGCGGCGGAGAGTGGCGCCAGCGATCTGCACCTTGAAGCCGGGCTGCCGGCAGCGTTGCGGGTGAGGGGGACGTTGCGAACGATGGGTGAGCCTCTGCCGGCGAGACTGCTGCTGGAACTGGCGCGCGGGGTCATCGGGGAAGAGGAGTGGCCGCATTTCCTCGAGCGACGTTCGGCCGATCTCTCGCGCACAATCAAAGGTGTGCGTTGCCGTATCAACGTGCTCCAGAGTTTCCGTGGCGTCGGTTTCGCGATCCGCCTTCTGGCCGCGTTCCAGGCCACAATTGAGAAACTCAATTTGCATCCGGACCTGAGGAAGCTGGTTGCGCCGACACACGGTTTGATCCTGGTCAGCGGGCCAACGGGTTGCGGCAAATCCTCGACCCTGGCCGCGCTGATTCAAGAGATCAACCTGAACGATACGCGGCACATCGTTACGATCGAAAGCCCGATCGAGTACATGTTCCGCCCGCGCCGCGCCTATATCCGCCAGCGCGAGGTGGGGCGGGACACGCCGAGCTTCGAGCAGGCGCTGCTGGATGCCTTGCGTGAAGATCCGGATGTGCTGATGGTGGGCGAAATGCGCGAACCGGAAACGATGCGGCTGACGCTGAGCGCTTCGGAAACCGGCCACCTGGTGCTGGCGACCGTCCATTCGTCCACGTGCGCGGAGGCCCTGCAGAGAGTGGTCTCCGCCTTTCCCTCGGAGATTCAAAACAGCGTCGCGGCGCAGCTTGCCGATTGTTTGTCGGCCGTCATCTGCCAGCGGCTAAGATATCGGGAGGATCTCAAGATCCGGGTGCCCGAATGCGAGATCCTCGCAGCGACGCACGCTGTGAAGAACTTCATTCGCAATCGCGATTTCTTTAAGATCGCCTCCTCGCTGGAGACGGGCGCGGACCACGGCATGTGGAGCTGGCACCGATATCGCACCTGGCTCGAAAACCGAACCAACTGGTTCGTCCCCGGCCAAAGCGCCGAAGCGCCGGACACGGAGCCGGCCGAAGCGAAGTCGCCAGTTCCCGCACCCTTGCAGGCCTTCCCGGTTGGGCCAAAGCCCGCCAAAGCCGAGAAAACACCTGCGGTGCCGGCTCCCCCGGTCCCGGGCAAGCCGACGGAACGGATCGACATCGAGCCCGTTGAGAGCGAGTTCGGCAAGATCTTGAAGCGCCCCGGGGAATCGTGATGAACTCGAGGCGCAACCATCAGGAGGCGCACCTTGGATCGACGCAAACCCGGAGAGATTTTCGATTGGCATGCGCGGGCGTCGCTTTGTCGCTGCTGGCAGGTCTGGAAACCGGCTGCGTCAGCAAGGCCAAAGCGGACGCGCAGGCCAGGGCGGCCTTCCTTGCCGGCCAACAGCAGGCGGCGCAAATGTTGCAGGCCCGCGGCCCAAACGTGATGGTGGCGGGGGAGGTCAGGAATACCTTATTGCCCTGGACTGCGGGCCTGACGCTCGCGCAGGCGGTGGTGGCTGCGGAGTACTACGGAGCCAGGGATCCTTCGGAAATCACGATTATCAGAGACGGCCAGCAGATCAAGATCGACCCGCGCCGGCTGCTGAGCGGCGAGGACGTGCTGTTGCAGCCGCGGGACATCATCGAACTCAAGCAATAGCCTGCTCGGGACCGCGCGCCGTGGGCTGCGCGCACGAACAAATCCTATGACTGAACCTGAACCCCTCCAGCAGGTGGATCGCACGTACGTGCGATGGAAACGACGGCGGCTCTCCTACTTCGGCGGATGCGACTACCTCCGTTTGGCCAGCCACCCGGCGGTCCTCCGCGCGCTGCGGAGCGGAGCGAAAGAATACGGGCTCAACGTCGCCGCCTCGCGGCTCACGACGGGCAACCACACGCTCTACGCGGTGCTGGAAAGGGCGCTCGCCGGCTTCTTCGGCGCGGAGAGCGCGCTGGTGGTTCCCACGGGCTATGTCACCAATCTCGTGGTCGCCCAAGCACTGGCCCGGAGTTTTTCCCATGCGCTCATCGACGAGCGGTCGCACCTGTCATTGCTGGACGCTGCCGCCGCGCTGGAATGTCCCGTGTTGCGGTTCAAGCATCGCGACCCGGCGGACGCGCGGCGCGCGGTCCAAAGGTGCGGCACCGGGGCCAGGTTGATCCTGCTTACGGACGGCATGTTTTCCCACGACGGTTCAGTAGCGCCGCTGAAAGAATATTTGAAGTGCTTGCCGCGGGACGCGCTGCTGCTGGTCGATGACGCGCACGGAGCGGGCGTTCTGGGCCGGCGGGGCCGAGGCACGATCGAGCACGCCGAAGTCGGCCGCGAACGGGTGGTCCAGACCATCACGTTGAGCAAGGCCTTCGGCGTTTACGGTGGCGCGGTCCTGGGCCCCGTCAGTGTGCGCCGGAAGATGATCGAGCGGAGCCGGATTTTTCTTGGCGGCACCCCTTTGCCGCTTCCGCTGGTGAGCGCGGCTCTGCAGGCGCTGGCCCTGGTCGCCCAGGCCAAAGGCAAAATGCAGCAAGCCCTCGCGCGGAATGCGGAGATCGTCAAGAACGGGCTTCGCACCGCGGGTTTCGTCGTTCCCGACTATCCCGGGCCGATCGTTGCGATCGCTCCCCCGAACGCGCGCGCCGCCCTCCAGCTCAAGCGAATCTTGCTGGCAGCGGCGATCCATCCGCCTTTTATCACCTACCATGGCGGCCCCAAAAACGGGTACTTCAGGTTTGTCATTTCGAGCGAGCACACGCCGGCTCAACTGCGTGGTTTGTTGGATGCATTGAGACGCTGGCGTGGCATTCCCGGTCCTCTCCCTCAGAGCCCCCGCGGCACCGTTTCACCCCGCGCTGAACCCGGCGCGTAGCCGAGGCAGCAAGTTCCGGGCGAACAACCGGCGCGTTTGGAATTGACACGCGCCGGGGACGGCTGAAAGAGTCAATTGCAGTGGCAATGCTAACCTCAACATTGAAAGGCGTCTTATGGCTAAAGTCGCGATGATCGGTGCCGGGAGTCTGGTCTTCTGCAAAACCCTCACGTCGGATTTTCTCGCCACCCCCGCGCTCAAGGGCAGCGAATACCGGTTGATGGCGCTGACGCGGACCAGGCTGGACAAAATGCACGCGTTCGTGCAGCGGATGATCCGGGACAACGACATTGACGCGTCGGTCGTCGCGACCACCAACCGCCGCGAAGCGCTCAAAGATGCCGATTATGTCGTGGTGATGCTTCAGGCCGGCGGCGTGGAGGAGTTTCGGCAGGATTACGAAATCCCGCTTAAGTATGGGGTGGACCAGTGCATTGCGGACACGATGGGGCCCGGCGGCGTTTTCCGCGCGCTGCGCCACATCCCGGCGCTGTTGGAGATCGCCCATGACATGCAGGAGCTTTGCCCGAAGGCGATCCTGTTCAACTACGCGAACCCGATGGCGATGTGTTGCTGGGCGCTGGGCCGCGTGCCCGGGCTGCAGTTCGTCGGCCTCTGCCATGGCGTCCAAACCACGATGGATCTGATCGGCAGTTACACCGGCGTGCCGAAAGAGGAGATCGATTTTCTCGCGGCCGGGATTAACCACATGGCCTGGTTTCTAAAGCTCGAGCATCAGGGCCGCGACCTGTATCCCCTGCTGCGGCAGAACTTCGAAAAGCCGGGTTACTACGTCAACGAGAAGGTTCGCGGCGAGGTGTTGCGGCATTTCGGTTATTTCATGACGGAAAGCACCGGCCATCTTTCCGAATACCTGCCTTATTTCCGCAAGAACAGGAAAGCGCTGGAGCTGTATTGTGACGAGCCATCCTTCGGGGGGGAAACGGGGGCCTATTACAAATATTGCGCGATGCTGGCGGAAAAGTTCGCGCGGACCGACCCGCTGTCGATCGAATCGACGCTGCTGGGGCCGCGCAGCGCGGAGTACTGCTCACATATTATTGAGGCAAAGGAGACGGGCGAGGTGTTCCGGTTAAACGGCAACGTGCGCAACGACGGTTACCTCACCAACCTGCCGCAGGGCTGCTGCGTCGAGGTGCCCATTTGTGTGGACCGGTTGGGTCTGCATCCCACCGTGGTGGGAAACCTCCCGCCGCAGTGCGCCGCCCTGAACATGACGAACGTGCTGGTGCAGGGCCTGGCCGTGGAAGCCAGTTTTGCCGGGGATCCCGAGCTAATCATGCAGGCCATCGCCCTCGACCCTTTGACCTCGGCGGTGCTGACCTTGAACGAGATCCGCAACATGACGTCGGAAATGCTCGAGGCCGAGCGCAAGTATTTGCCGCAGTTCTCGGGTAAAAAACTCAAGACGGTGCCAGTGATCAGCATTCCTCCGCAAGTGAAGCGGCAGGTGGTGCCGCTGGATCCCGCGCTGGCGATCGCCAATCGTTTCGGAAAGCTCGCGCAGGCCTGAGCAGGTCGAGATCGCGCCTGTTTCGGGCGGGTTGTTGCGGGCACCCTGGAGGTGCGCCCGGCCACTTAAGGCGGACGTTCCGGGTTGATCGCCTCAGTCTGCCTTCGGCGATCCCGGCGCTGGCGGCAACGGCTTCGGCTTGGGCTCCGGATGCACGATGACGTCCGCTTCGGGAAGGATGTCGCTAACCACCCGCTCGACGCGCTCGGTGAGATCATGGGCCGCCTGCAAAGAAAGATCGCCATCCAGGGTGATGTGGAGGTCCACAAAGAAATGCGGGCCCGAATGACGGACGCGCACGGCATGGCAATCGAAAACATCGTCCAACGATTCAACCCGCGCTTTGATCTTTTCGGCGGCCCCGGCTGGAGACGCATCCACCAGCGCTTCGATCGTGCGCAAGCCGAGCCGGCCGCTGACCAGTACCACGATAGCCGCCACTACCAGCGCGGCCACCGAATCGGCCCGGTCGAGCCAACCCAGGGCCGGATACCATTGCGCCACTTTGACTCCAGCCAGTCCGGCGATCACCACGGCGGAACTCCATACGTCCGTGCTGAAGTGGAGGGCGTCCGCTTCCAGGGCCTGGCTGCGGTGCTTGGTGGCAACCCGGGACAGCATGCGAGACCGCGAAACATCCACCACGATGGAAACCGCCATGATGGCGAAGGTCCAGATCGAGGCTTCAACCACCACATGCTTCGACGCGAGCCGTTGCACCGACTCGGATACGATCCAGCCGCAGGTCACCAGCAGCAGCAGCGTCTCGGCCATCGCCGAGAGATTCTCGACCTTGCCATGCCCATAGGCGTGCCCGGGGTCCGGCGGCTTGCTGGCCGCGCGCACCGCGACCAGCGTCACGATCGCGGCGGCAAAATCCAGGCCTGAGTGCGCCGCTTCAGCCAGGATGCCCATGCTGCCGCTCCACAACCCCACGACGATCTTCAAGGTCGTGAGAAAGAATGCGGCCAGCACCGAATTAAGCGCCGCGGCGTTTTTTTCTCTCGTTGGCTGATTGAACATTCGGGTCGCTCCAGTCTGACCAGGGGTTTGTTAACAAATGAGCCCAGCGCCTGGCCAGACCAAAAACCGAACGAAGAACCGACTGGCCAACGGCGGGGCCAGCGCCCAAAAGGGGCCGGGAGCACTCGGGGTCGTTCGGTCCTCGTATTTCGAACTCTGATCGGCGGTTGCGGCCCTTGACCCCCGGCTGGGGCGGGCCTAAAGTTCAGACAGTCACGGGGGAGCTGATGATTCGCCGGGTGAGCCGGCGCAGAGGCTGAGAGTGCTCCAATGGAGCAGACCCTTTGAACCTGATCCAGGTAATGCTGGCGAAGGGATCCGCTTCGCCAACTTTTGGGAGAAGGTTCCTGGCCGAGATCAACTGCAGGGCATTATGATAGCGAAGCGAAGCGCCTTTGAACCGGACAGCCGGGAACCGATTCCCGGCTCGCGGAGAGTTTACGTGGCGGGCAAGATTCATCCGCTGCTGCGGATTCCATTCCGCGAGGTCCAACTGAGCGACACCAGGTCGTTCGACGGGCGAACCGCGGGCAACCCGCCCGTAACCGTCTACGATTGCTCCGGACCATGGGGCGACCCCCGGTTCGCAGGTGATCCAAAAACCGGTCTGCCAGCTCTCCGACGCGGATGGGTTCTGGCGCGTGGTGACGTGGAGGAGACTGGCACTCCGACCTCCCTTGGCAACGGGGCTCCAACCAGGCAGCCGCTGAAGGCCAAGCCGGGCAAGGTAGCAACGCAGCTTTATTATGCTCGCCAGGGAGTAATTACCCCTGAAATGGAGTTCGTCGCTATCCGCGAAAATCTCGGACGCGAGCAAAGGCCGGCGGGGAGCCGGCCGAACCCCCGGCGCAGCCTTGGGGGCGAAGCGTTTGGCGCAAAGATCCCGCACTATATCACGGCTGAGTTCGTGCGCGACGAAGTGGCTCGTGGTAGGGCAATTATTCCGGCCAACATCAATCATCCCGAGAGCGAACCGATGATCATCGGGCGCAATTTCCTGGTTAAGATCAACGCCAACATCGGGAACTCGGCGGTCACCTCGACGGTCGAGGAGGAAGTCGAGAAAATGCGGTGGGCGACCAAATGGGGCGCCGACACGGTGATGGATTTGTCCACCGGAAAAGACATCCACGAGACAAGGGAGTGGATTTTGCGGAACTCGCCGGTGCCAATTGGCACGGTGCCAATCTACCAGGCGCTGGAGAAGGTAGGCGGCAAGGCCGAAGACCTGACCTGGGACGTTTACCGCCAAACCTTGATCGAGCAATGCGAGCAGGGTGTGGACTATTTCACCGTGCATGCCGGGGTGTTGCTGAGATTTGTGCCGCTGACGGCCAGTCGCGTCACGGGCATCGTCTCGCGCGGCGGGTCGATCATGGCCAAGTGGTGCCTGGCGCATCACGAGGAGAGTTTCCTCTATACGCACTTCCGGGAGATTTGCGAGATCCTGAGCGCGTACGACGTCAGCTTCAGTCTCGGGGACGGGCTGCGGCCGGGGTCGATTGCCGATGCGAATGATGAGGCGCAGTTT
>DATDCV010000207.1:0-5036 GCA_036524155.1 Verrucomicrobiia bacterium | reverse complement strand
TGGACGCGCACTTCCACTGCCGTTTCGGCCATGGTATAGTAAAAACCATGAACCTCCACTCCCCCAGGCTTTGGCTGGGGAAAGCCCGTCCACCGGCGATGGCGTCAGGCCGCGGCAGCGGATTCACACTGATTGAACTGCTGGTGGTAATCGCCGTGATCGCGATTCTGGCGGCGCTGTTATTGCCGGCTCTGTCGCGAGCGAAAGCGCAGGCGCTGCGGATCCAGTGCATCAACGGAGAAAAGCAACTGTCGGTGGCTTGGATGGTTTATTCGGGGGACAACCGTGACTTCCTGGTGTTGAACGGCAGCGGGCAACCGCGCGCGTCCGGCCCGTACCTTTGGGTGCTCGGCAGCAACCACGGTTTCCAGGCCGGCCTGATCGATTCTCAGTATCTGCTCAGTCCCCTCCACGCGCTCTTCGCGCCTTACCTCAAAACGGCGCAAATCTACAAATGCCCGACTGACCGCTCGACCATCAAGGTCGGCAATAAAGACGTCCCGAAAATTCGCAGTTACGCGATGAACTCTTACCTGGGAACACTGTCCGGGAACTTTGTCGGGCCGGTCGAAATCAATGCGTCGTTCCGGGTTTACGTGAAAAGCTCGGATGTGGCTTCAGACCTTCCCGCCAAACGCTTCCTTTTCATGGACGTTAACCCGGCTAGTATCTGCACTCCCGGATTCGGGGTGGAGATGACGCAGGACCGGATCATCCATTACCCGGCGAGCGCGCACAACCGGCGGGCGGTGGTGGCTTTTGCGGATACTCACATTGAATCCCACAAGTGGGTCGACTCCCGGACCTGCAAAACTCTCGCGTCCAACGTGGACCACCTGCAACACGGCCAGGCTACCCCCAACAACGAAGATTTGCGGTGGATTCGCGAGCGGACCACCAGCCGAAAGTGACGCGGAGCGCGGATGGACGGAGTGGGCCGGGTTCAGGGCTGGCGCCGCACCTGGTCGCGGATGATCTTGAGCATGGCTTCAGCGTCGGGCGCTTGTTCGAGCGCCTGGCGAAACTCGGGGCGGTGCAGCAGCTTGGCAATGTTGGCGAGGGTGTGGAGGTGTTTTTGGAACTGGCCCTGGGGGACCAGGAAGAGCATAACAAGGTGGACGGGCTGGCTGTCGAGCGCATCGAAATTAACACCGAATTTCGAGCGGCCGAGGGCGCCAACGACCTCCGAGATCAGATCGGTGGAGGCATGGGGGATGCCGATGCCAAAACCGATGCCAGTGCTCATGGAGGCTTCGCGTTTCTTGACAACGGCGGCGATGGCCTCACCGTCCGCCGGTCTAATCTTACCAGTGGAAGCGAGGTTCGCGATAAGCTCATCGATTGCCTCCCAGCGGTTTGGAGCCCGCAAGTCGGTGATGATCTGGTCTTTGCTCAGAATGTCCCCTAAGTCCATACCATCGTTTTCAAGTTATCCGCTCATTTGGCCTGAAGCAGGAGGCGATTTCAAGCCGAATTTAGGCGGCGGAATTCGACCGTCACGACCACCCACCGCGAGGGCAAGGGTTCCACCAACGGGCGAAAGGCAGGGATTTTGTTGGATTTCCCGGCAATGGGCATTTGGTTGAGCAGTCGCTGTGTGTCATTATTTTCAATGTGAATAAATGTGTTTAGGCGCCATTGAAACCGGCTGGCGCCACGACCGCCACGCCGACCGGGCAGGTCGGGAGAGATTAGAGCCGATTACTGCGATTAATGCAGTTTTTTCAGGATATTCAGTGCCACACGCGCTTTCCTGCGGGGCATAAACGCCAAGCCAGACCAGCGCGATATCAATAATTTCGCAATAGAAAAAACTCTTGCATTAATTAACCAACCCCGGCAGAATTCGACTCAGAGTCACCTTGGACAACGGCGATAGGCCAGAGCCTATGGATGAGAACCTGTTGATGTTCGTCACGGCTGCTTGGGGGGATCTGTACCGGGCTGGCGCCGTTGTGTTGGTTTCAGGTGATTACGGCCTCGATCCCTTCAACTAACAAGAGAGAACCACCATGAACAGCAAGAGAGTTTTTCGGCGACTGCTTGTTTGCCTGATCGTTGCCGTGCTGCCGGCGATTGGGGCTTTGGGGCAATCCGCGCATTTCCAGGCGGTGACAAATCTCAACCCGACCGGCTATTGGCCGATGCACGAAACAACCCCGCCCGCGCAGGGAAACGTGGAAACCAATCTCGGAACGCTCGGCGCAGCCGCAAACGCCTATTACGCCGACTGGGTGTACAATACGAACGTCGACCACCAGATTGCCGGCGCGCTGGTCAACGACCCTGACCCCGCGGCGAATTTCCGGGGTGCCAACCCGAGCTGGGCGCTCGTGCCGCACGTTTCGCCGCTGATGAGCCTGGTGCCGCCGTTCTCGGTCGAATGCTGGGCGATGCCGTTGAAAGACGGCGGAGGAAACAACGGCGATATCGTGAGCAATGGCGGGGCGACACTGAACGGGAGCGGGACCGACGGGAACGCCGTCGGCGTGCGGTTCTACTGGGACAGCGGCTTCCGGTTCCGCGCGTATATCGGCAACGGCACAGGCCAGAACAACCTTGCGGCGGCCGGTCTGGCGACCAACCAATGGCACCACGTGGTCCTGACCTGCGACGTTTACACGAATTTTACCTTTTATGTCGATGGGACCTACGTCAACAGCAGTTATTTTCCGTATGTCCCCAGCTTCGGAAATCCCTTCACGATTGGCGCCGGTTTTTGGCGCAACGGCGGCCCGATCCGGTGGTTCCCCGGCGGTGTGGACGAGGTGGCGGTTTATCCCACCGACCTGACCTTCATGGATGTGACCACCCACTATAACGCGGGCACCAACGGCGCCGCAGGTGAGTACAAGGCGGCGGTCGAGGCGAATAATCCGGTGCTGTATTTCCGCATGAATGCGCCTGCCTACACCGCACCGGAAGTGGCGACGTGGCCCGCGATGGCCAACTTCGGAAGCGCGGGCGGCAACGGAGTCTACAGGCCCGGCATGGCTCCGGGCAGCACGACCGGGCCCGGCAGTTTTGCAGGTGGTTTCGGCGACGATGCCAACGCCACGCCTTTCAATGGGCTCAACACATTCGCCGATGCCGGTTTTGATCCGGCCTATAATGTTCCGTATAACGTCTCGGACCCGGGTGCGGACACGCCCTTCACGGTGTCGGCCTGGTTCAAAGGCAATCCGACCGACCCGCGGAGCCAGCGTCTGGTGAGCCACGGCGACAAATCGTGGTGTTTGCGCGTGACCACTTATGGCTACGTTCGGCTGGAAACAGGAGCGTCTCAGAACCTGGGAGGTCCCTTCGTCAACGACGGCGAGTGGCATCATGTGGTCGGCACGCACCAGGGGACCAATAACACGATTTACCTGGACGGCGTTCTGGCGGCGGCGGCTGCCAACAATGCGTTCACGAACGGAACCGGCTCGACGCTCCCGGTGATGATCGGCGCCGACCCCTCCTACACCAACAACCCGGCGGGTCCCGGCCAGCAGTTTGCCGGCAGCATTTGCGAAGTCGCGTTCTGGAATGGCACCGCGCTGTCCGCCGCGCAGGTGCAGGCGCTCTACAGCGCGGCCGGCGTGCCTCCCAAAGTGAAAGCCCAGCCGGTTTCCGCCAGTGTGAACCAGAACAGCGCCTTTACCAACACGGTGGTGGTTACCGGCAGCGAACCGCTGTCCTACCAGTGGTATCTCAACTCGGTCCCGCGCAGCGGTCAGACCAGCGCCAGCCTGATTCTGGATCCGGTGCAGCCGGGCGACGCCGGCAATTGGCACGTCGTGGTGACGAACCTGCATGGTTCCGCGACGAGCGCGACCGTGTCCTTGGCGGTGGCCTCAGCCCCGACGATCGTCCAGCAACCGGCGAGCACCAGTTTGACTCTGTTTGTCGGCGGCCATGCGTCGTTCACAGTGATGGCAACCGGCGCGGAGCCGCTGGGATACCAATGGCGGTCGAACAATGTCGCCATCCCCGATGCGACCAACACCACCTACACGCTGGCCGACCTGCAGGCCGGCACCACGCCCAGCTTCCAGTGCCAGGTGACCAACATCGCCGGTTCGGCGAACAGCACACCGGTGGTTGTGACGGTGCTGGCGGCTCCCACCGCGCCCTATCCGGCCAGTGTGCTGGCGGACGATCCGCTGGGTTACTGGCGGCTCAACGAGCCTGACAACGGCCTGGGCAACGGCAACGCGGGGGTCGTCGCACACGATTATTGGGGGGGTGACAACGGCGCCTACACTAACGTCAACCTGGGCAAAGCGGGGTACAGCGCGACTACCGAGCCAGCGACCGCCGCGGCGGAGGTTGGGGTCTTCGCTTCTTCGGACAGTTGCGTTGGCCAGATCAAGAACCTGGACTTTGCCGCGCCCGCCAACAGCAGCACCAATTTCTCGATTGAGATCTGGGTGAACGGCGCCGGCCAATCGATCAATGGCGCGGGCATAGTGACCAAAGGGTACGGCAACGGCGGCGAGCAGTTTAACCTGGATTACTACTCCAGCGGAATCCGGTTCTTTGTGCGGGACGCCGGGGGTACCACGCACGGGTACACAGCGGCCAACTTCTCGCCCGACTATGCCTGGCATCACCTGGTTGGCGTGTGCGACCAAGCCGGCGGCGCGGTGACATTGTACCTTGACGGCCGGGCGGCGGGCTCGGCGGCGATCTCGCCGGGGAGCGGGATCCTGGCCAGCGCCGACCCGGTCACGGTCGGCGCCCGAAAGCAGAACGCCACGGCCTCGTACAATTACCAGTTCCTGGGCACGATGAACGACCTGGCGGTCTACGAATACGCGCTGAGCGCGGACCAGGTGCGGCAGCATTACACCGCGGCGGGCGTCGCGCCGTTCCTCGCCCTGATGCCGCCGGCCACCGCGACCGCAAGCGAAGGCGGCACGCTGACGCTTCCGGCGCTGACCGTGGGTACGCCGCCACTCACCAATACCTGGGTTGACGCGACCCACGGGACGAATTTGACGGTGATCACCACCACGACTACCAACACGATCGACGGCACGCTGGTTGTCCCG
>DATDCV010000206.1:0-8217 GCA_036524155.1 Verrucomicrobiia bacterium | reverse complement strand
CGCCGAGCTGGGCACGGGCACCGTCGTGCTGGATCCAACCCACTACTATCGGCTGGTGGCCAGCACGCATGACGGGTACACGTTCCTGTTCCAACTGTTTGACAAGGCGAATCCGACCACTCCGTGGACGTCAGTTTTCGGCATGGATTTCAGCTATAGTTCAGGCCTTTGCGGCCTGCTCGTTTTTGAGCAAACCTATCCGTCCTCGACCGAGGGCGCGGAAGCTGTCTTCGACAACTACCTTGCGACCGTGCCGGCGGCCGGGACCATGCGAACCACAGTCACCGACGTGTCGCCGCCGCCATCCGGGAAATCCACGGTCTTCTATCCCACCGTGACAGTCGGCATTCTGGATCGCGACACCTCCGTTGATACCACCTCGATTCTCTTGTCCTTGGACGGCGTATGGATTCCGAATGCCTCGTTGACGATCGACCCGCAGGTGCACCGGCCCCAAAATCCGCTCAACGCCCACACGGACTTCCCGGGAGCGACAGTCACCTACTCGAACACGACGCTGTTTCCATGGGGCAGCCGGCACACCAATAGCATCGTCTTCCGTGACAGCACGAGCGCGTGGCAAACCAATGCCTGGACCTGGACCACCGCTTATCCGAGCCTCTTTGCCAGCAACAGCCTGCCGCTCGGCAGCCTGAAAGTCCGCGGCTTCGATTTCCGGATGGTGCAGAGCGCCAATGGCGGGGTTACCCTGGCCAACTCGCTGGACCGGGCCCGGCAACAACTGGCCATCCCGCCCCTCATCCCGGTGGATTTGAAGGCCACGGGTATCGTCCAGACCCTCAGTTGGGACAAAGCCTCCGTGCCCCCGAACAATGTGCCGGGATTGTGCAGCGGCAGCTACATCAACATTGCGGTCGAGACTTTTGCGTACCTCGAATTGACGCCGGGCATTCATCGCTTCCGGGTCAACTCCGATGACCGCGCCGGTCTGTACTCCGGCGCCAGCCTCACCGACCCCAACGCGCAGGCTGTCTGGGAGAATCCCGGCAACACGGCCAACACCACTTTCGAATTCTTCGTCGAGGCCGCCGGGCTGTATCCGTTCCAGTGCCTATGGGAGGAAACGGGCGGCGGAGCGGTGCTGTACCTCAGCTCGGTAAATTTGGGTGATCTTTCCGAGGTGCCGATCAACGATCCTAACGATCCTGCGGGCGTCGTCAAAGCCTGGTACCCGCTTGTCTGCTCCTCCGCTGCGTCGCCCGCTGGGCCATACACCGTCGATGCTACAGCCTCACACTCGTTCACTCCCGTTCCTATCCTCGGCGCTGACTGCAGCCCGACTGAAGTCGGTCAGATGGTGACCGCCGGAACTTTCACCATCCCAATCCCGGCCGCGACACGTTTCTATCGTGTGGAAAGCCCGCGAGGGACCCGGATCACAAAATTCGAAAAGACCGGCTCGAATCTCGTGCTCACTTATCAGGTGCTCTGACGATTTGGTGTGGTCTGGGCGTGCGGAGCCGCAGCGCCGACATTGTGTCGGCTTGGACGGTGTGTGATCAGGGCGTGCTAGAGCGGCAGCAAGCTGCGCGCACTCCAAACGCTGGCGCGCATTTCGAAGTGCACCCGTGGTCGCGAAGCGGTTGGAGTGCGCGCAGCTTGCTGCCGCTTTCCGTTCGCTAAAAAGATACAAGCAATCTCCCGCCATCCCGCGCAAGGCAAAGAACAGGCTCACCGATACCGCAGCACGGACAATGCGATGCCGCCTTGCGCGGCGAAATAGGTGCCCAGCACGATCAGCCTTCCCCATTCCAGCGGATGCCGGAATCGTTGAAACGCCAGCACCGCGTCTGAAATCACAAACAGCGCCGCCCCGACGGCCGCCAGGATTGCGCCCGCATCGCGCTTCGACATGCCGCGCGTGATGGCCTGTGCGGCCATGCCTAACAGGGCGACCGCGTAGAGCACCACCGGGAAGCGCAGGGGTGCAGCCACTCCCGGCCAGAGCCAGGCGACCAGCGCGACCGCCAATATGCCGCAGAGCACAAACGGTGTTTTGCGTTCGGCCAGCCGGGTGTCGGAAGTCAAAGCCCACAGGTAGCAGAGGTGAGCCGCCAGAAAGCTGCACAGTCCGCGCACGAAACGATCATCCGGGAGCATCAAGAAGGCATCGCCTATGGCTGAACATCCAAGCCCGGCGACGATGCTCCATTTGTAGCACGGTGGCACATTCCTGCCGGCCAGCGCGGCGCCTGCCAGAAACAGTAACGTCGTCGAAGCCGTGTTAGGGAACCCCTGCCAGGTGGAAAACAAGGATCGCGATCCCAGCACCCAAGCACCGCTTGCCGCTCCGATGCAGACCAGAAGCGCCGGAACCCAATCGCAGCGCCGGCACTTTCCCGGCGGGTCCACTACAGACTGTTCGGTCGTTTGGGTACTGCCTTCTCGGTTGTCCATTGGCCGGTCCCGTTACGTATAATTCGGAGCGTCCTGAGAGTCCCGTCGGTGCTATCCTATCGCTTGCAGAAGCCGGTGTCAGCGTATTCCGGTAGCCCTGCGGCTCTTCCAGCTCACTTTGTCTTCCACTTTGTCTTCCACTTTGTCTTTCGACTCCGTGGCCACTCTCCCGAAAGCAGGACAAAGTGAAAGACAAAGTGAGGGACAAAATCACGCAGTTGCCTGGAACATAACTCCTATGACGCCGCTCCTGCGAGATATCCCGGTATAATGCCTTGCCATCGCTGCAGTGAAAACCTATAGAAGCCGAATGAAACCCACCCCCCTGCCGACCCGGGCGAATTTCCCGCCCGCCCGATACTCGCGGTCCGAAAGCAACGCCCGCCGGCACCTGTCCCGGCGACAATTCCTCGCGCTCACCGGCGCCGGCTTCGTCACTTCCGGACTCGCTACCGACCGAGCCGTTGCCCGCGCCGCAGTATCGCAGCCGAAGGCGTCCGCTCCCCCGACGACCAGCCTTCCCGTTACAGGCAAGCGGGTGTTCCTGGCTGGGTTTTCCCACGAAACCAATACCTTTCGTCCCGTGGCCACCCGGAGCTACTCCTACTCCACCGCCGGGCAGTTCCGCCTCGCGGAATGGAAAAACCGCGGATGCGTTGTCGTGCCGGGCGTTTCCGCTTATCCGTCGGGCGGCGGGACGATCACGGAGCCCGCCTGCCGCGAGGCGATGGAGAGAGTGCGAGCGTCGCTCCGCGCCGCGCTGCCGGTGGATGCGGTCTTCCTGCGGTTGCACGGCGCGATGTATGCCGAAGGCGTCGGCCCGGCCGAGACCGAACTGGTGGGCGAGGTGCGCGCGCTGGTCGGGCCGAAGATCCCCATCGCCTGCACGTTCGACCTCCACGGCAACATCCCCGCGCGAATGGCGCAGTTTGGCGACATCCTGGTCGGCCTCAAGACCGCGCCGCACACCGACGGCGCGCAAACCGCCGAACTGGCTGAGCGCATCTTGCTCGACACGCTCGCGGGAAGGGTGCGCCCGGTCTCGTATGCGCTGCCCATTCCCATCATCGTCCAGGGCGAAAAGGCGATGACCACTTCCGAACCGTTTCGCTCATTGGTCGAGGAAGCGCGCCGCGTCGAGCGTGAAGGCCTTCCGGGGCACGACGCCAAAATCCTCGCCGCAACGCTCTTTGTCGGCTGCGCCTGGACCGACTCGCCCGACACCGGCATGTCGGTCACGGTCACGGCGGACGGTTCGCGCGCGGCGGCCCGGGCCACGGCTGTTTATCTGGCGCGAAAGATCTGGGACGCGCGGCGCCAGTTCGCCTTCGGCTGCGAGACCGCCGAACTGGAAGACGGCGTCGCCCGCGCCTTGGCCGCGAACGAACCGACGGTCTTCCTCACCGACAGCGGTGACAACGTCACGGCCAGCACGCCGGGCGACCTGCCGGTTGTGTTGCGGCACCTGGTCGAGCGGAAGGTAAGAAGCGCGGTCGTCGCCGGCCTGAATGACGCGGCAGCGACGGCCAAGTGCTTCGAAGCCGGCGAAGGCAAGAAGCTGCGGCTGTCTGTGGGAGCAACCATCGAGACGCGGTTTGGCCCGCCGCTGGAGGCGGAAATTGAGGTCGTGCGGCTGGTCCACAATCCGCGCCTGGCGGTCGGGCGCATCGGCGACGTGGAACTGATCCTGGGAGATGGCCCGACCGCGTTCACCGACCCGCGCCAGTTCGAGCCCTGCGGAATCGAGCCGCTGAAGCGCAAACTAGTCGTAGTGAAAGAAGGCTACCTCTATCCCGGACTGACGCGCATCGCCCCGCGCTACATCATGCTTCTGACTCCCGGCGCCGGCGACATGCGGATCGAAAAACTGACCTACACGCGCCGCCGCAAACCGGTTTTCCCCTTCGAGCCGGACACCACCTTCGACCCGGAATCCGCCCCAGCCTAAGAATGAAGAAACCCGGGTTCCCTGGAATCCGGGCAAGACGCATTCGGACAGCAGCGGGACGCATCCGCAGGTTTTCAGTAACACCCCACCGCTCCGGCTTATTGCTCTTACCTCGCGGGCACCAAGGGATAGCGCTTTACGATTTCAGTGGCGTGATGCGACATGTACCAGTCGTTCTCGACCAGGCTCAGGCTCCTGATCGTGGTGGCTCCGAACGGCCGCTCCCGGGCCTGTTCGAGCGCCGCGGCAAATCGCCGGCTGTCACGCAAGGGGCTGCGAAACCGCACAGCTGTCATGTGGGCGGTGCGCAAGCGATAACGCTGGTCCAGGCCCGCCCCCAGGCCGCGAGCCCGAAGTTCTCTGCGAAGGGCATCGCGCAAGTCATTCAGCACGTCGTCGACGAAGAAGCCCTGGATCATCACTGTGCCGGTGGAGGCAGTCACGCCGGCAAAGTCTATCCGCATCGGCCCGGCTTTCCGCAGCGCCGTGTCGGCGGCGGAGACATAGCGTGCCCGTTGGGCGAAGAAGGGTCCGTGGTCAATGGTGGCAGTGAAGAGCGACAGCACGGTTATGTGAACCTCCGAGGCGGTATAATAGTACTGATCCGGTTCGAGCCGGCGCAACCGGCTCAAGAACGCCGCCACGTGCTGCCGGACCGCGAACCGGGCCGGGCCATCACGGTCAGGCCTCGTCGCTGGTCGCGGATGCTGGGCTTCAAAACCGGATCGATCTCGACCTGTCCGGCCCTGATTTTCTCAATCGTCTCCGACCACAAATGGTCATAGTGCGCCTGCAACTTTTCGCGGGCTGCGCCTGGCGGCTCCGGGCGCGCGGACTTAAGTCCGCAGCAACATCCTTCGGCAGGGGGCTGCGGTATCCCGCGCGCAACAGGCGGGCGGGCATTGCTGCTGACTGAAGTCCGCGCGCCGGGACAGCGGGACCCGGCACGTTTCACGGAAAAAGAAGCCTTCATGCTGCGAATTTGATCAGAGGCCGTGCACGTTCATGAGCTGCCGGCGCATAAGCCGACAACAGGTCGGCGCTCGGATTATTCGTCGGTCGCCGGGCCGCCGGCGGCGCCGGGCGGTTGCCCGTCGGCGCCGGTGCCGTCAAGGTCGATGAGGATGTCGCGCGGTTCGGCGCCGTTGGAGGGGCCAACAATGCCGCGGTTTTCGAGCTCGTCCATGATGCGGGCGGCGCGGCCGTAGCCGAGCCGCAAGCGCCGCTGCAACAGCGAGACGCTGGCTTTTTGCTCGCTGCGGATGACTTCGATGCATTGCTGGATGATCTCTTCATCCTCGTCAATACCACTCTCCTCCTCGAAGCCGCCGGAAGGCTTGGAGAGCTGCTGGTGGATCTCCATCTCGTAGCTGGGTTTGGCCTGTTTCGCGATGAAACCCACGATGTCCTGGATTTCCTGGTCGGTGATCAACGCTCCCTGCGCGCGGATCAACTTCGCCGAGCCGGGCGGCAGGTAAAGCATGTCTCCTTTGCCCAGCAACTTGTCGGCGCCCATCGCGTCGAGGATCGTACGGGAATCGACTTTGGCAGCGACCTGGAAGGCCAGGCGCGCGGGGATATTGGCTTTGATAACGCCGGTAATGACATCGACGCTGGGCCGCTGGGTGGCGACGATGCAATGAATTCCCGCCGCGCGGGCCATCTGCGTGATGCGGGCGATCGCCATTTCGACGTCCGCGGGCGCCACGAGCATCAGGTCCGCCAATTCGTCGATGATCACGACGATGTAACTCAACTTCTCGGGGATGACGATGTCCTCTTCGCGCGGCACCACGATTTCCTCGTCCACCTCCACCGCGAAGCCCTCGGCGCCGGGCTCGACTTTTTCTTTCTTCGCCATGAGCGGCAATTCCGGTTCGCGCTCGGGCAGGGGTTTGTTCTTGGGCCGCGAGTTGAAGGAGCCGATGTTGCGGACGCCGACGCGGGCAAAGATCTGGTAGCGTTTCTCCATCTCGTTGACGACCCAGCGCAGGGCCAGGATGACCTTTTTGGGGTCGGTCACGACGGGCACGACCAGGTGCGGCAGCATGTTGTAGTGCTGAAGCTCGACCACCTTGGGATCAATCATCACGAACCGGAGCTGGTCCGGCGAGAAGCGGTACAACAGCGAGGTGATGATGGCATTGATGCAAACCGATTTCCCGGCGCCGGTGCTGCCGGCAATCAGCAGGTGCGGCATCTCCCCCAAGTCGGTCACAATCGGGTTGCCGTAAACGTCCTTGCCGATCGCGAGCGGGATTTTGGCCTTGGTATTGCGCCATTCGTCCGACTCCAGCAGGTCCCGCATCATGACCTTCGTCTTCACCGCGTTGGGCACTTCGACGCCCACCGAGCTTTTTCCCGGGACCGGGGCCAGGATATGGATCCGCTCGGCTTTGAGCGCCGCCGCGATGTTGTTGTTCAGGGCGGTGATCTTCTCGAGCTTGACCCCCGGCGCCGGGTGCAGTTCATAGCGCGTGATGGTCGGGCCCTTGGTGATATCGCCGAGCGCCACCTCGATGTCGAATTGCGCGAGGGTCTGCTGCATGAGGCGCGCATTGGCCATCAGCTCTTCCTTCGACTCGGTCGGCCGCTGCGTCGGGTCCGGGTGCAGCAGGAATTCCATGCTGGGGAGCTGGTAATTGCCGATCATCGGGGTCGAGGCGACCATGATCCGCTTGGGTTTTTTGGGGCCGAGCCTGATTTTCGGTGGCGGGTGCTGTGGTGCTTGAGGGGTGGCGGCAGCGGGCGCTGCGGCGGTGGCGTCCGGTTTCCCATCGCTGTCGGTTTCCCCGGCAGTTTTCGCTTCTCCGGCAGCGGCGGGCGCGGGCGCTTTGCTGTCCGCGGCTTCGGCCGGCTTTCCGGTGGCTTCCGGTTTGCGGCCCAGAACCTCGGCGGTGGTCGCGGCAGCGACCTCCCGCGCCGGGATCACTTCACCTTCGTCCGCGGGCGCCGGTTCCCTGGGCAGTTCGGGAGCGGATGGTTTCTTTCCCCGGCCGGCTTTGGCTTGCGGCACGCTCAAGTCACGCACCGTCGGCTCGGGCACGGGCTTCAAATCGGGCCCCAGGCCGGAACGCGCCACTTGTTCTTCCAGCTCCTTCTTTTGCTTTTGGAGGTCACGGGCGCGTCGTTCCAGGGCTTCATCGGCCGCCGCCGCGGGTTTGGCGCCGCCGAAACCGGCCCACAGGCCTCGCACCCAGTCGCCCAACTGGAAATTCGTGAGGAACAAAAGGCTGATCAGGTCCAGGGCGACATAAACGATGCCGGCGCCGATAGGACCCAGCGCCGTGAAAGCAAAGTCGTACATCACCATGCCGAGAAACCCGCCGATACTCGGCGCGCCCATTGACGTCCGCGCCCGGCTGTAGAGCGAGGTCGTATCCCCCAGGTGCGGCATATCGAGCAAGTACAGCAAACCCATGCAGGAGAACAGCAGCACCACCGCCCAGGGCCACCGGCGCCGGAGATAAGACAGCGACGGGAAAAAACAACCCAGGCCGACAAAGGCGACGGCCAGCGGCAACATGTAGCCGGCGATCCCGAACAGCCAGAACGACGCCGAGGCCATGTGCGCTCCCAGCGGCCCAATCCAATTGTGCGCCGGCCGGTTGGGCGGGGTCCGCACCGATGCCAGGTCGTAACGGTCAAACGACAGCGCCGACACCAGCAGCAACACCGCCGCCACCATCAGGACGATGCCGGCAACATCGCTTAAACCCTGCCGGGGTTCACTGGTTTCTTTCCGCGCCACGGCCCAAGAGTAGCAAGCTAGCCGAAGGAGTGACAAGCGTGTGGTGGTTCACGAGGTGGCGGCTCTGGTGGGGGTGGGCCGAGCGTCCGGCGCGCGGACT
>DATDCV010000205.1:0-28924 GCA_036524155.1 Verrucomicrobiia bacterium | reverse complement strand
AGGCGTGATGTTGTCTTCTCAGCCGCCCTTAAGGCGCGCCAAGCAACTTCGCCGTGGGAATCGACACGTGTCAGCCGGAGGTTGTGGCGCAACTCAAACCGGAGAAATGACCAGTAAACGAAATCTGGAGAATGCTTCTGCACAGCGGCGTCCACCGCAGCTGAAAACTCATCACGTGGGTGAAACCACGCGAACAATACGGAGCTATCGGCGTAGACGAGTGGCATAATGACGCTTCCTTCTTTCCGCCAAGATGGGGTTTGGTTGGCACGAATGGCCTTGCGCCCGCGCTTTTCGCACATCCGCCATAAGTTCATCCCAAGTCGGGTCCACCTGCTCATTGGCAGGGACTAACAAAGCGTCAGCTTCCCCTCCCCGCAACACCCGGAAGCGCTGCCCTTGTTTCACCCGGTCCAACAATGCGCCTGTCTGCTCGTGTAATTCTTTGGACGTGATAGACGTCATAGTCACAATAGACACCAAAATGGTGTCACCGTCAACCTCCGCAATCAGGACAGTTTTCAACAAAGAACAAACACCTCTGCGAAACGACAGATTTGAATGAGCAACATATTGACCAAAGCAACCGTGTTGGTCCTGAACCGGAACTGGCAGGCCATCAACGTGCGCACGCCGCAGGAGGCGTTCTGCATGATGGCCACCAGCGTGGCTACCGGCCTCGAGATCGAGGGCGAGGACCACATCCGCCCAGTCACTTGGGAAGAGTGGATCACGCTCCCGATCCGCGAGCAAGACGAGTCCGTCCACACCGTGCGTGGTGAGATTCGCGTGCCGACCGTCATCGTGGCAGTGAACTACGCCAAGGTGCCGAAGAAGCGCCCGAAGCTCTGCGCCCGAACCATTCGTGAGCGCGACGGCAACCGCTGCCAGTACACCGGTCGTATGCTTCGCCCGGATGAGGGCAGCCTGGACCACGTCGTGCCCCGCTCGCGCGGCGGCAAGGACGCCTGGGAGAACCTGGTCTGGTCGGCTAAGGAAGTGAACCAGAAGAAGGCAGACCGCCTCCCGCACGAGGCCGGCCTGAAGCTGCTCTCGGTTCCGCGGGCTCCGAAGGAGTTGCCAGTTTCGGCACTCATCCGGAACACGAGCGAGGTCGAGGATTGGAAGCTGTTCCTCACCTGAAGACTCAAGCCGGTGGCGCGATCAACGCGTCACCGGCTCTTAACAACAACCATCCAAACTGGAGGCTGTATGGCACACATCCAAAATTATGAAGATTCACCCTTTCTACGAACGCACGAGCAAGCGCCGGAAGGGATTCCCGTCTGAAACCAGAGTAGGCAAAGGACATCGAATCGTGCATGGGGGCAAAGAGCTCCTCGAAAAGCTAGGCCGCAGGGATCTTTGCCCATGCGGGTCAGGACGCCGGTTTCAAGAACTGTTGCCTGCATTCCGGGAGCTTTGATGGGTCTTTAAGGAACCATTTCTTTTAGAGAGTAGTTGCATCGAGGGGGCGCTCGGGAAACGGACGCCCTCCTTTTCTCAACCACAACAGTGATCGCCGACGTCGGACAGTTGGAATAGCTTATCAGTGGCAGCGACAGCAGAGAGCAGGATCAAATTGGTCATGAACACTAAAGATTTTATTCGTCTCGGAATCCCTCTGGGTGAGGCCACCCGGCGGGCGACCGATTTTGTTTCGCAGTTCATCCTCAGCGGTGGCGACAAAACCAAGCTGGAGGAGGAATTGAAAGCCATCGTGGCCAATCCGGTGCTCTTCGCAGAGGATCCGCTGCGCAAGGAACTGGCCAAGGCCATTATGAATGCGCCACCTCCGCCTCGAGTTGAACCAGTGAAATACCGCCAGTGGGGCGAAGGCCTGGAACACGAGGCCGTGATGCAGATGGAGAAAGCCTGTCTGCTGCCCGTGGCAGTAGCTGGCGCCCTCATGCCTGACGCTCACGTGGGCTACGGGTTGCCAATTGGCGGAGTGCTGGCCACTGAGAACACGGTCATTCCATATGCCGTTGGGGTCGATATCGCCTGCCGCATGAAGATGACCGTGCTCGATGTCCCGGTCCGCGAACTGGAACGGCATCCCGAACGCCTTACCCGGGCGATAGAAGCAGAAACCCGGTTTGGCATTGGCGCCAAATTCCAGAACCGCCGCAGCCATGAGGTGATGGATGCGGATTGGGAGGTGAGCTCGATCACGAAACAGAACAAGGACCGTGCCTGGTCGCAACTGGGCACCAGCGGCAGCGGCAACCATTTCGTGGAGTTCGGCTTCTTCACTTCGCATGGCCAAATCCATGGTTTGGAGGCGGGCACTTACCTGGCTTTGTTGTCGCACAGCGGCAGCCGCGGAACCGGTGCCGCCGTATGCGATCATTACAGCAAACTGGCTTTTAGCCAGTTCCCGGACCTGCCGAGCGAGTTGAAGCGCCTGGCCTGGTTGTCTTTGGATTCCCAGGAAGGCCAGGAATACTGGAAGGCGATGGAATTGATGGGCCGTTATGCTGCTGCCAATCACGCGCTCATTCACAAGCACGTGGCGGCGAATCTCGGCGCGGAGGTCCTGCTCGACCTGGAGAACCACCACAACTTCGCGTGGAAAGAAAGGCACGTGATCGACGGCGTGGAAAAGGAAGTCATTGTTCACCGCAAAGGTGCTACTCCGGCCGGCGCGGGTGTGCTCGGCATCATCCCGGGCTCGATGGCTTCGCCAGGCTTTGTCGTCAGCGGCAAAGGCAACCCGGAGTCCTTGAACTCTGCCTCCCATGGCGCTGGCCGTGTCATGAGTCGCACGCAGGCCACCAAGACCTTCGACTGGAAGAAGGTGAACGCGTTCCTTCGAGAAAAGGGCGTAACGCTGATCTCGGCGGGCCTGGACGAGGTGCCGATGGTCTATAAGAACATTCACGAGGTCATGGCTGCCCAGAAAGACCTCGTGACCATCCTGGGCCAGTTCGATCCCAAGCTGGTGAAGATGGCCCCTTCAGGAGAAAGGCCCGAAGATTAACCACAGAGAACGCAAAGAACACAAAGACACAAGCAATGAAAGACGTCAAAGCGCTTAGCGATAAAGTTCGGCAGACTGCCTATGACATCCACGTTTATCACGCGCATGGCCATTTGGAAAAGGTGTATGAGAACGCATTGGTGCATCGCCTGCGGAAGGCGGGGCTAGAGGTGAAACAACAGCATCCCATTCAGGTTTTCGACGAGGATGGGACAATGATCGGTGATTACTTGGCGGATTTGCTGGTGGAGGGCGCCCTCATCGTAGAACTAAAGGCGGCCAAAAGTCTCGCGCCGGAACACGAGGCCCAAGTCCTGGGATATTTGAAGTCGGCTCGTATTCAGCATGGCCTGCTCATCAACTTTGGTTCCTACAAATTCGAGATGCGCAAGTTCATCTGGGGCGAAAATAGACAGCCGACCACGGAAACCACATAGAACGCAGAGAACACAAAGAAAGAGCAAGAAATGAACTCGCTTCGCCGCATGCTCGCGGTTTTCGACTCTCTGCGATCTTTGCGCTCTTTGTGGTTACATATTTTGTTCTTTGCGGTTTGATTTATGAGCATGATCAGCATTGACGGCTCACAAGGCGAAGGCGGTGGCCAGATACTGCGCACATCCTTGGCGCTGTCTCTGGTCACCGGACAGCCTTTCCGGATGGAGCGTATTCGAGCCAAACGCCAGAAGCCGGGGCTGTTGAAGCAGCATTTGACCGCAGTGGAGGCCGCCAAGACGGTCGGCTGCGCTGAAGTGGAAGGTGCGGCCTTGAGTTCCCAAACGCTGGAGTTTCGACCCGGGCCAGTAACGCCGGGAAATTATCGATTCGCTGTCGGCACAGCCGGGAGCGCCACGCTCGTCCTGCAAACCGTCCTTCCGGCTCTGCTAACCGCCAACGGCCACAGCACCTTGACTCTGGAAGGCGGAACGCACAACCCGATGGCGCCACCGTTCGATTTCCTGGCTAGATGCTTCATGCCCCTGATCCACCGCATGGGACCGTCGGTGGAACTGGAATTGCGCCGCCACGGCTTTTTCCCCGCAGGTGGTGGACGTTTCCATGCCCGCATCGAACCCTCAAAGAAACTGTCGCGGCTGGATCTACTCGAACGCGGTTCAATTCGAAGCAGACAGGCCCGCGTCCTCGTTTCCAAACTTCCCGAACACGTGGGTCAGAGGGAACTGGCGGTCGTTCGTGACGAACTGAAGTGGCGTGAAGGCGAATGTGCCATCGAGGAGGTCCAATATCCCGTCGGACCTGGAAACGCCGTGGTTTTGGCGATCGAGACCGAGCATGTGACCGAGGTATTCACCGGCTTTGGTGAACGTGGCCGTCCCGCAGAGGAAGTCGCGAAGTCCGCGGTCGAAGCCGCGAAAGCCTGGCTCGAAGCAGGTGTTCCGGTTGACGAGTACCTCGCAGACCAACTCCTGATTCCCATGGTCTTGGCCGGCGGCGGTTCGTTCCGAACCACCAAGCCCTCCCTCCACACGACAACGAACGCTGAGGTCATCCAGCGCTTCGTAACAATTCCGATCCACACGGAGCAGGAATCCGAGATGGTTTGGCGCGTCTAAGTTGGAGGGGATTGACTGCTCCATGCGCTTTCACATTCTCAGCGACTTGCACTTGGAGTTTGAGCCCTTCACACCACCGGAAGTTGCGGCGGATGCCGTAATCCTGGCCGGGGACGTCAGTACTGGCCGCAACGGCTTGAAGTGGGCCTTGGAGGTGTAATCTCATGGAAATGGTCTTGTTCATTGGGATTCAGGCCACTGGCAAGTCGGCGTTTTACCTGGAAAAGTTCTATCGGACTCACGTCCGTATCAACGGTGACATGCTAAAGACGCGGCATCGTGAGAAATTGCTCATCCAAGCATGTTATGAAGGAAAGACTCCGTTCGTGGTGGATAAAATGAACCTCACGCGCGCGGACCGGGCAACCTACATCGGTCTCGCAAAGGCGGCTGGATTCAAGATTTCCGGCTATTATTTCGAATCCGATTTAGCCGCTGCCCTTCAGCGTAACGCGCGTCGGGATTCACCTGAACGGATTCCCGAAGGGGGAGTCCGGGCCGCTAGCAAGGCCCTCCAGTCACCAAGTTCAAGCGAAGGATTCGATCAGGTGTTTGCGGTACGAATGGATGGTCGGGGTGGGTTCCATGTGGAGGAATTAGATATGCGCGATGACAAGAACGCCTTGGACATAAAGCAGTCGGCATCGGCTGCGCAGTTCAACCGACAGAGCGATCGTTACGGCAAATCACATATTCTGGCCGACACGCAAGACGTGGAGCAGGGCTTGGTCGGAGTGTTACCGCCCTCTGGCGGCACTGCTCTGGACGTGGCGACAGGTGGAGGTCACACCGCGCTCTGGTTGGCTCGGCACGGATGGAAAGTGACCGTCGGCGACATCGCTTCTCGCATGCTTGAAAACGCGCGGAAACTGTGCGCAGAGGCCGGCATCAGGATCGAGACTCGTCTGTTCCCGGCGGAAGAAATGCCCTTTGCTAATGGATCCTTCGATCTGGTCACGGTGCGCGTGGCCCCGCACCATTTCAGTTCGCCGCAGAAATTCGTGCAGGAAGCAGCGCGAGTTCTAAGGCCGGGGGGTCATTTCCTGCTCATTGATGGCACCGTGCCGGACGATGACGCTGAAACCGAGGAGTGGCTCCATTCGGTGGAAAAGTGGCGCGACCCCAGCCACGGTCGATTCCTGTCACGAAAGGCTTGGCAGGACCTGGCCAAAAAGGCCGGCCTGAAAGTAGTTCGATCTGAGTTGCACCCGCGCAAGCAACCGGACTTGGGTTGGTACTTCGAGACGGCTGCAACTCCCGAGGAGAGCCGCCAGAAGGTCCTCGAAGCGGTGGCCCAGGCTTCGGACCATGTAAGGGGCGCCCTCCGGCTTGGAAATGAGGAAGGCAAAATCGTTTGGTGGTGGCCAATGCTAAACCTACTGGCTCGCAAAGAATGATCGGAGCCCGGGTTTGAAAAACCAGCTGGCTACAGCACATTGCCTGTGGGTTTAGTTCCCTTTACAAGGTGTTCCTGCTACCCCCTCGGCTCATACCTCATTGCCACCGCCCCGGAGCCGAACTCCCGCCGGCTCACGAGCTTCAGGTCGATATGTTTTGAAAGCCCCGCGAACAACGTCGGCCCGTGGCCCGCTATCCTGGGCTGCACCACCAACTCATACTCATCAATCAATCCCAGTTCCGCCAACGCCAGCGGGAGCTTCACGCCTCCCACAAACAGTCCCTTACCCGGCTGCCGCTTGAGCCGCTGAACCGCTTCCCCCAAATCCCCGCGCACGAGCTCCGCATTCCAATCGACCCGTTCCAGGGTGCTCGACACGACGTATTTCTTCGCCGCGTCGATTGTGCGGGCGAAGGGTTCCATCCAATCAGCCATCCAATCAGGCCTCGCGCCCGTCGCCGACGGCCGCCATGCTCCCTCCATCATTTCGTAGGTCACCCGGCCAAAGAGCAGGGCATCGGCCTGCGCCAGCTTTTCGGCCCAATAACGATGCAACTCTTCATCCGTCGAACCTGCACGATGATCGCAGCAACCGTCCAATGTGACGTTTATGGAGTACCGAAGGGGTCGCATTAAGTGAGTATATGCCTTAAGTGGTAAGGCCGCCACGACTAGAGCAGCTTTTCCACATTCTCTGGTGGGCGGCCCAGCACGGCCCGATCGCCACGCACAACGATAGGCCTTTGGATCAGATCAGGATGTTTCGCCATGAGGGCGATCAGTTCTTCATCCGAAAAATCCTTCTTCCCGACGCCCAACTGCTTGGCCACTGGTTCGTCCTTACGGAGGATTTCGCGGGCGGTCAACCCCAGCTTCTTCAACAAAACCCGGAGGTCCGCGGCAGTGAGCGGGATTTCATAGTAATTAATGGCCTCAAATTCCGCTCCACGCTCCTTCAAAAGACGCAAGGTCGTCCGGCACTTGGTGCACGTTGGCTTTTGGTAGACGGTCAGTTTCTTCTTCATGAATTGGTGTTATTGTTCGGGATAAAAAGTTCTATGAGCAGCAGGAAAGCAAAGAACACCATCTGCCTTTGGTTTAACAAGGATGCGCAAGATGCGGCGCGCTTCTACGCCGCCACGTTCCCTGACAGCAAGGTAACCGCGATTCACAAAGCCCCCGGCGATTTTCCCAGCGGCAAGGAAGGCGAAATCCTCACGGTGGAATTCACCGTCTTCGGCGTTCCTTGTTTGGGTCTCAATGGTGGGCCTCAGTTCAAACACAGCGAGGCGTTCTCCTTCCAGATTGCGACTGATACGCAGGAGGAAACGGATCGCTATTGGAATGCGATTGTCAGCAATGGCGGCGAGGAGAGCGCTTGCGGGTGGTGCCGGGACCGTTGGGGAATCTCCTGGCAAATCACGCCGCGTGTGTTGACGGACGCGATGGCGGCCGGTGGCGCTGAAGCCAAACGCGCCTTCAATGCGATGATGGAGATGGGTAAGATCGACATCGCCCAAATCGAGGCCGCTCGCCGCGGCTGATGGGAAGGACGGCGTTGCGGCCGACGTCCCAACGTCGCCGAACAAGGTCGGGCCATCGATTACGTCAGCATTGCGGGCGATCACTGCTTAACGGCCTTTTTCTTGTTAATCCTGACCTTGGCCGCCACATCGATGGCCTTCTTCATCCACCCGGCCAACTGCACCGAATCCTCCACCACATCGGCGGGAACCTCGTAGTAGCCCATGGCGCTGTCTTCGCCGAATGGTCGGAACGGTTCCATTCCAAGCTGTTCGAACTCAGGTCGAGTCGTATCGTCCACCTTGAAATACAGCCGATCCTCTGCAATCAAGGCAAAGAATAGTCCCTGGGCATAGATTCCTACGCCCCCGAACATGGACTTTCCGGGCACGGGCGTCACTCGCCCCAATTGTTCCAGCACGAATTCGCGATAAGTCTTAGACACCGCCATAGTTCACCGACCCTCCCGCTCACCTCTGCAACTCCGCCTTTGGCCCCGTGGAGCGCACACGTGCCGCACCACGTTCAAAGAAGCCGGTCGCAAGCTGTCGAGCCTCATCAATCCAGGTGCGGCGTTGTTCGGGTGTGCTGGTGACAATAACATTGAACATGCGCCGCTGGAAATTGCGCACGCCGCACAGGTGGAAAATGCAGTCCCGCCAGATTCGTTCCAGAGGGTCGCCGAACGCGGACTGTTCCCTGGCATCGGGCGTGTTCGAGGTGTTGATGACCAAGGCCGCCCGGGCCTTCAGCAGTCCGATTGGAATGCCTTCTCCGTTGTCGCCCTCATCAAAACGATACGCAACGCCTGGACGCACGACACGGTCCACCCAGCCCTTGAGAATGGCTGGAGGCTGGCCCCACCAATTGGGGTGAACGATGATGATGCCGTCAGCCGCTTGAAGGTCTGCACAATGCTGCTCTACTTGCGGCGGCACTGGCGCGGACTGAGGGATCTCCTGTTTTGTGAGCAGCGGTTCGAACCCTTCGGCGCACAAATCGTGAAACACCACACAGGCACCCCGGGCGCAAAGCTCATCGCGCATGGCATGTGCCAAGGCGTGATTGAAGCTGCCTGGATCCGGATGAGCCAGGACAATCAAAATATTCATAGATGGCCAACGGTAGGAAAACAGAGGGGGCTGAACAATAGCCAACCTACAGCTAGTATTTGGAAGCAGCGACGAAGTTGGAAGCTCGAGCTTTGGGCAGGCAAACCTTTGCGTCATTCAGCCTCGGCGGTCGCGGAATCAGGTCGATGCCAAATGCGTTGGGAGTCCTTGTAAACCTCTCGCACGCGGTGAAACGGGATTCGATGAACCTGTCCTTCGAGATCCGTGAGTTGGAATGTTTGTGGGCTGTCCGTGGGAAAGGTTACTTCCTTTAGCGGCACCAGGATGATGCGATCCTCGGCCCTATCGAAGTAACCCAGCTGGAATTCCCCCTTGGCGAATTCAGAGTCCCAGCGGATGCGGTTGAGCAATTCGTGGATGGGGATCATGTGATTGGCCTGCTTTATGACCGTTGCTGGATCCCGATCTTTGGTTCCAGCACCCAGGTGCTGTGACATTCCGGGCATTTGGAGGGTTTTATGAGTTTTTCCTCGGAAAACTCAAAGCCGCAGGCGCGACAACGTGCGGGTTCAATCACCGCCCTGTAATCCGAATGCTTGAGGCTGCGCAACAAGTGCTGCAAGTCGTCCGCGACCTGGCCCGGCGGTTCTTTAACTTCGCGCGCGATTTGGGAGACGCCCATCGGGTTTCCGAGCAGCAGGGTAATTAAATCCTTCCGGAACATAATCCCGTCACCACGATCTGCCGAGGAACCACTCGTCGGACTCCAGATCGTGCTTCAGTAGATAACCTGCGTGGCTCGTCTGTCACGCTCGGCGCAGGAAGAATGGGCCCCAAGGAACACATCTGTGCGCGAGGTCAGAGTCCTTGCAATGATTCAACGATCATCCAAACAGGATCCTGATGAAAGCAGGCGCGAGCACTATCGCGTGGAGAACTGGGAAATCCCTCTCGTTGAGGTCGTCTGCGATTCTTGAGTAAAGAGGGCTGTTCGTTACAACGAGTGGACTAATAAATGGACTACTCCCACCTTTTCAGGAAATCCCCATCGACGTAAGTCATTGATGGAGTGGCGCGTCCGGCAGGACTTGAACCTGCAACCTTCTGATCCGAAGTTGCACCAGCCGTGTTGCAGAGTGTGCGTGTGCGTTTCAGCAAGTCAACGGAGAACGCTCGTTCGCAAAAGCTTCCGCGAAATCTGCAACGTCGCGCAAAGGCGCGGCACATCGCGCAAAAAAGAGAATCACCATACTACTATTCATACTACTCCACCTTCGCGCGTTATTGAGCGCAATCGTTGATTGCCTGTTTGAATGCTGAATCGAAGGGACGCCGCGCCGCCGCTAATACTCGTCTGGGAAAACGTCTCGCAGTTTGATTCTCAGCCGGCCCAGGATCGTCTCGAGTTTGTTGAGGGTGATGTGGTGTTCGCCACGCTCGATCCGGTGAAGTGTTGTGTGTGAAACGCCGACCTTTTTCGCGAACTCAGCGTACGAAAGACCGGCACGGGCCTTTCGCATGAAGCGAGCAAACTCGCGGTCCAGATTTCGTTTCACCAGCCCAAACTGGCAAAATTGTCATAACGTATGCGTGATGATGTGGTGTTTACAGGACGTGCCGCGTTCAGTTCTACTTGTCCATTTTGTCCCTTGTGTCGTGATGAATTCAAAACCAAAACGACGTAAATGCCGCCATTGTGGCAAACTATTCACCCCCGATTATCGAAACCATTGTCGCCAACACTTCTGCTCCAACCCCGAGTGTCGGCACATCAGCAAGGCTGCCAGCCAGCGCCGATGGTCCCGGAAAGCAGCAAACCTGGACTATTTCCGCGGGACCACGGCATCGCTGCGCGTGCGGCAATGGCGAGAGCAGCACCCCGGTTATTGGAAGAAGAAGACCCCTATCCCCAATGGAAATCAAGCGACTGGGTCACAACCCGTTAAGCTTGATCAGGAATCTTGTAACGCAAGCTGCGGGAATATGGGGTCGTTACAGGATATCTGCCTGGCTCAAACCCCTTTGTTTGTCGGCGTCCTCTCGGTGATCACCGGCAGTACGTTACAAGATGACATTCTCGCCACGGTCGGTGATCTGATAATTCGTGGGAGGAAAATCCTGGGGCTTGCGTTTCCAGCAAAGCGCGATTCCAGAATTGTGCCCAATCATGAACAACAGACATTTGACACCGCAGTGTCGGCCGCGGAAATCCCGCGACGAACGTAGCCACTTTAGCTATCAGTTTCAGCAAATCTGCCCATGACCAACGATTCCCCGGAATCTCCAACACACTTGGCGGCTTACGTAAGAATGCCGACAGAAAACCAGGAGTGCTCCACCCGTGATCAATTGAGGGTCATTCGACATTTCGCGGAACGACGCGGTCTGAAAATTGCGAAGACGTTTTCCGATCATTCGCCGGACTCGGAGGGAGACGATTGCCCTAAGCGGCATTGAGCTCTTATGTTCAGAGCCGATACAGAACCGTCAGTCGTGCCAGCGGCGGTGTACGTCCGCATGTCCACCGAGCACCAGCAGTACTCCACCAGCAATCAAATGGATGTGATTCAGGAGTACGCCAAACGCCGCGGTATGCGGATCGTCAAAGAATATTCGGACGAGGGCAAAAGCGGTTTGAGTATTCAGGGCCGCGATTCCCTCGCGCAAATGATTCAGGACGTCCAGACTGAAGCAGCCGGATTCTCGGCCATCCTGGTTTATGACGTCAGCCGGTGGGGACGATTTCAAGACGCGGACGAAAGCGCGTACTATGAGTACATTTGTCGCCGCGCCGGCATGACGGTCCACTATTGCGCCGAGCAATTTGAAAATGACGGCAGCCCGGTATCGACAATCGTCAAAGGGGTCAAACGCGCAATGGCCGGCGAATACAGCCGTGAGCTTTCGTCCAAGGTGTTCCAAGGTGCCTGCCGTTTGATTCAGCTTGGCTTCAAACAGGGTGGCACCGCTGGCTACGGCCTGCGCCGCATGTTGGTGGATCAAAATGGTCAGCAGAAGGCCATCCTCAAAATGGGCGAGCACAAGAGCCTGCAAACCGACCGGGTCGTGCTGGTTGCCGGCCCAGAGGAAGAGGTGAAAGTGGTGCGATGGATTTACACCGCGTTTCTGAACCAGGGAAAGACTGAATCAGAAATTGCGGCTTCGCTGAACGCGCAAGGGATTGTTACCGATTTCGGACGGCCATGGACGCGCGGCTCAGTGCATCAGGTGCTCACGAACGAAAAGTACATCGGCAACAATGTCTATCATCGGACGTCTTTCAAACTGAAACGCAAACACGTCGTCAATCCGCCGGACCGGTGGATTCGAGCGGACGGCGCGTTCGAGGGTATCGTTGACCCTGATCTGTTTTTCAAAGTGCAGGAGATCATAATTTCCAGAAGCCAGAAGCTGACGAATGACGAAATGCTCGACAAGCTACGGGGATTGCTGGCGCAACGCGGCCGCCTGAGTGGAATCATTATTGACGAGGCGGAGGGACTTCCTTCGAGCGCGGCATTCAACCATCGTTTCGGCAGTCTGGTCTCTGCCTACCGCTTGATCGGTTACGATCCGGGGATTGATTACAGCTTCATTGAAATCAATCGCAAGCTCCGCAGGCAGCATCCGGAAATCGTTGCGTCCGTCATTCGTCAGATTGAAGAACTGGGCGCTACCGCCAAATTGGATCCTGAAACGGATTTGCTCCACCTGAACAACGAACTTCGCATGTCAATCGTGCTGTGCCGGCATATAGCCACAAGCACCGGCTCGTCGCGATGGGTAATCCGTTTGGACGCAAGCTTGAAGCCGGATCTCACGATCGCGGTGCGAATGGACGCCACAAACGAAGGCATCCGCGACTACTATTTGCTGCCAGGCATCGACATGACATGGGAAAACCTGCGCGTTGCTGAGAACAACGGCGTCTATCTGGATGCTTACCGGTTTGAGACGCTGGAATATTTCCTCGGCATGGCAGAACGCGTGAAGCTCCAGGAGGCCGCATGAACGAAGAAGTAATAATGATCCCGATCGACCGCATTCGAATTCTCAACCCTCGCCACCGCGACAAAAAGAAATTCGAGCAAATTGTACAGAGCATCCGGAATCTCGGACTGAAAAAGCCGATCCAGGTCAGCCTGCGTTCGGCTGGTGAGCCGGAAGGCCCGGGCTACGACTTGGTTTGCGGCCAGGGGCGAATCGAAGCGTTCACGGCACTCGGGTACAAAGAAATTCCGGCCATTGTCGTCGAGGTGTCGAAAGAGGAACGGTTGCTCCGCAGCCTGATCGAAAACATGGCCCGGCGGTTGCCCGCGCCACTGGCGCTGATGACCGAAATCGAGCGACTGAAAGATCAGGGCTACACCAACGTCGAGATCGCCAAGAAACTCGACATCACGGACACGACCGTCGGCGGATACATCGCACTTAAGAATGCCGGCGAGGAACGCCTGTTGGAAGCGGCGGTCAGCGGACGCATCCCGCTCGGCGTCGCTATGGAAATTGCCAAAGCCGGCACCGTCGAGCTGCAGCGCGAGTTGCTGAAGGGTTATGAGAGCAAGCAACTAAACCACTTTTCGATTCGAACCGTAAAGCGGCTGATTGAAAAACGGCGGTTCATCGGCAAGCGGCGCGACACCAGTCCCCAGCAGCGGAAAACCAAGACGAGCGTGGAGAGTCTCGTGAGTGCTTATCGGCGAGAAAGCCAGAAGCAAAAGGTGCTGGTCAAGAAGGCGAGACTTTGCGAGGCCAAACTGACGTTCATCCTCCAAGCGTTCATAAAGCTGTTGGCGGATGAGAATTTTATCACGCTGTTGCGGGCGGAATCCCTCGCCAGCATGCCAAAATATTTGCATGACGAACTCACAATCAAACAGAAGGAGGCAGCATGAGTGACGCGAAATTCGGATTTGAAATGCGAAGACTTCGGTTGCCGCTGGCCGATATTCTCCCCGTGCGGCAGTTCAAAGACCCGCTGCATAACATCAAACGGTACCGGACCATCCGCGCATCCATCAAAGAGGTCGGCCTGATTGAGCCGCTCATGGTGTATCCGCAAAAGGGTGATGGCCGAAAATATCTGCTGCTCGACGGCCACCTGCGGCTCTTCGCCTTGAAAGAGTTGGGCCAAACCGAGGCCGAATGCCTCATCGCCCGAGACGATGAGGGATTCACGTACAACTCGCGCGTCAATCGCCTCAACCCAATCGCGGAGCACAGAATGATCATGAAGGCGATCAACAGCGGCGTGAAGCCGGAGCGGATCGCGGCTGCGTTGAATATGAAAGTCCAGGACGTGAAGGCATCCATGACGCTTTTGGACGGCATTCACGCCGAAGCTTCCGATTTGCTGAAAGACAAAGGCATTTCGCCCAAGGCCATTCGGCTTCTGCGAAAAGTGACGGGCGTTCGGCAGATCGAAATCGCCGAGCTGATGGCGAGCGCGAACAATTTTACGACTGGCTACGCGGAGGCGCTCGTCTTGGGAACACCGAAGGATGAGCTGGTCAACCCGGAGGAGACGAAGCAGAAGAAAGGGCTGTCGCGCGAGGAGATCGCGAAGATGGAAGAGGAGATGGAGAACCTCGAGCGCGACTTGAAAGCGGTGGACCAAGCGTACGGCGTCAACATGCTGAATCTCACGTTGGCGCGGGGCTACATCAAGAAGCTGTTGGAGAATGTGAAAGTGTTCAAATTTCTGAACGGCAATCACCCCGATATCCTGACCGAGTTTGAATCCATCGCGGCCACAGAGGCGATGTAAATCACCCTTGGCCGGTGGCGGCGGGAAATGTACAGATTGGAGGCCGCCTCCGGCAGATGGCCGCAATTGGCGCTGGCGTCGTGCCCTCGACGTTCGATTTGATCGCCGGAAGTCTCGTTGGCTGAAAGGCTTGTGATGACTCCTGCCAACTCACGAAAAAATTGATTTGTTTTTTGACAGAAATTCAATCTATTTTTTCTGTCAAAAACGCATGGGAAAACACGCTCATTCAACTGATTTTAAGATACTTAGCCGCATTTACGGCAAAGGTAGGGGTTGGGTGTTCACTCCAAGCAATTTTCAAGGGCTTGGCAGCCGAAACGCCATTGACTCTGCTTTGAAACGTCACAAAAAATCCGGCACGATTCGCCAGCTTGCTCTGGGGCTTTATGATTACCCGCGCCAGCATCCTTCACTTGGCTTGCTGAATCCGACCGCCGATGCCATTGCCAAAGCTCTGGCGGGACGCGACGCCACGCGACTTCAGCCATCCGGAGCGTATGCCGCCAATCTGCTTGGGCTGTCTGATCAGATTCCCATGAAAGTGGTGTTCCTGACGGACGGACCGACTCGCAGCGTCACGGTGGGGAAGCAGACCATTACCTTGAAACGCACCACGCCGAAAAACATGGCCGCTTCCGGACGGGTTAGCGGTCTTGTGATTCAGACGCTGCGACACCTCGGTCGCCGTCATGTGGACGACAGTGTTGTCACGCGGCTTCGCCAGCGCCTCAGTACCGACGACAAGAAGCAACTGCTAAAAGATCTCATCTATGCCCCGGCTTGGGTGGCGGATGTAATGCGTCGTATTGCTGCACCGGGGGAAGATTGAGCATGGATGCCTTTCTCAAACTTTCGCCAGACGACCAGCGGCTTTACTGTGAGCAGGCGCAATCCCGTTTGAACCTGCCGCCTGCCAGCATCGAGAAAGATTTCTGGGTTTGCTGGACGCTCCGCGAACTGTTCAACCTGCCGGGCTGGGGTGAACATCTTTCCTTCAAGGGTGGCACGTCGCTCGCCAAGGCGTGGAAACTGATCGAGCGTTTCTCCGAAGATATTGATGTGGTCATTGACCGCGGATTCCTTGGCTTCGGTGGCGAGAAGTTGAGCAGCAAACGGCAGAAGAAGCTCGTCAAGACATGCAGTGCGCGCATTCACAATGAACTCCGCCCAGCACTGGAGGCACGATTCGAAGCTGTTCTGCCGGCAGCGATGAAATGGTCGCTGACGCCCGCCGATGCAGACGAAGACAAGGACCAGCAAACGCTGTTATTCAATTACCCCGGCGTGCTGGCCGGCACGGCGACATATCTTCGTCCGGTCGTAAAAATCGAGATGGGTGCTCGTTCCGACACCGAACCTTCCGCATCTCCCACGCTGCGGCCGTATCTTTGCGAAGCGTTTCCCGAGCAGATCGGCGGTGGCGCATTCGCCATCAAAACCGTGGTGGCACGGCGCACTTTTTGGGACAAGGCCATGCTCCTCCACGAGGAAACTTATCGCCCTGCGGACAAAGCGCGCAAACGTTCGCTTGCGAGGCATTACTACGACCTCTGGTGTCTGCTCCGGAAGGGCGTGGCCGCAGAGGCGATGGCCGATGCGGGATTGTTTGAGCGCGTTGCCGCCCATCGCCAGCAATTCTTCGATTACTCCTGGATGGAATACGCCACGCTCCGTCCCGGCGCGCTGCGGTTGCTGCCACTTGCGGAGCAGCTTTCGGCGTGGCGTGGCGATTACCGGGAAATGAAGAAAGAAATGTTCTTCGGCGATGTGCCGGAGTTCGATGAAATCCTGCGGGTCGTTGGAGAGTTCGAAAGGGAGTTCAATCGGCAGGCAAAACCATCATGACCATCGGCATTACGATGTCACAATGATAGCCAGGGCGAGGCGTGATGACGCGAAATGAAACGATGCGAGCGAGAGAGCAATTCAATGGTTAGCCTTGAGCAAAAGAAGCACGTCTTGCGAGCGTCGAAAGATATCCTGAACCGGTATATTTTCGATCGAACCGTTGTGCTTGCCGCCCATGACGGGAAGGGCATTCATTCGCATGGCACGGGGATGCTGCTGATTGTTTGCAATCAACCAATCGTCATCACAGCCGCGCACGTGATTAAGGATCTCGATCCTCAAACAATTCAACTGATCACAACGGAAGAGCCATCTAACGTCCGGTTTGCGCCGGCGGCGGGTGACCTCTACGGCGGAGACGCGAGTGAAGAACTCGACGTAGGTTTTTTGAGGATTGCTGACCCGGCCTCTCCTCTTCTCGCGAACAAACGTTTCCTGGGCCTCACCGACCTGGAGTTTTTCCCAACAGGCTTGACGACCGACTTGGCAATTCTGTTCGGAATGCCAGGGACCGAACATAAAGAGCGAATTCGTGACGTTCACTCCTTTGGCAGTTTCACCTACATGACCAGCTTCCCCGAGGACATGGATTGGAGCGCGCCCGGCAATCGCGCGGCCCTGCTTTCCATCGGCTATGACGAAACAGTTGAGGACGCATTCAGGGGACAAGACATGCCATTACCAGATCCACGTGGAATGAGCGGCGGTGGGCTTTGGCGAGCGCGATTCGCCGGAGCAACGATTTGGACTCCGGACCGTATGAGGCTCGTGGGAATCCTGACCGAGTTTCATGAGGATCGGCGTGAGGTCAAAGCGAACAGGGTTGAAAACTTGTATCACCTCCTCTCGCATCACTTTGATCTGCCAGAGATTCAGTGATTCCCGAACGCTGCTTGTGCGCATGCTGGGGGCTGAACCCGCGAGTTCAACCCGTGACAAGCGGCGCGGTTTTGCCCAAAATCGTTCCACTCGCTCTCATGGATGATCCGGTGACAGCACAAGTGAATGAGCAATTGCTCAGCAAACGGCTGAGCGGCGTGCTGGCCTGGAGTTTCTTCAGGCCGCTGGCTCGTCCGTCCGCGCCCGTTTACGTGGATTGTGCGGACCGCCTCGAACGGGCCGCCGATGAGGGAGGCCAACTGTCGCATTCGGATGCCATCGCGATTATTCGCGATTCATTGCTGGTGCATCCGGGGGTGTCATTCTCGGAGGATGAAGGAGCGCAGTTCACTGATATTCGCCAACGCGCGGGTTTGATTTTCAATCGCTTGCTGGAGGCGCATTGGTTGGAAGAGCGCGCTGTCAGCCTCGACGAACGCTGGGTCGTTCTTTCTCCTCGATTGCCTCCGTTGCTCGCGCTGTTGCGTGAGTTTGCGGAGCAGGACTTGGCCGAACTCAAAGATTTCGCCGCAACGGTTCGTTCGGTTTGCGAGACGTTGTTGGCGGAAGGCGCACTCGATCCAGCACGCCGAACGGCGGAAGAATTGCGGCAAGTTGTGAAAGAATTGCTTGATCGCATCGCGCGGGCCGGTCAGCAGATGCGCGCGGTCGAGGCCGTGGTTCTCCGGTACGTGCAGGAACAGCGGGTCAGCGCCACCCCAAGTGAGACGTTGCGTCGCTTTCTCGTCGAGTTTCACGAAGGCGAACACATGGTTTGCTACGACACGCTTGAGCGCGGCGGCCTGTTGCCGAAGCTGAAGCAAGCCCGCCTCATTGCACAGGATGCGCTCGCCAGCCCGTTCGTCAAACAGCGGCTGGCGGAAGGCATCGTGGCCCAGCGCGGCGTTGACGAAACGACGGCTTATGGAGACGCGGAGGAGATGCTCTCCCGGCTTGAACGTTCGTTGGCGGGTTTGTCCACGAAGCAGAAGATCATTGACGAACGCGTCGCTGATTTCAGCCGCCTGTCGGCAGCGCGGTACCGCTACCAGACTGAAATGCGCGGTCGTCGGCCGGAACTCGTCAAAGCGTATCTCAAGGCAGCCGACGAAACGCACTCCGGCCAATCCTTTGCCGATCTTGCGAGCGAACCGGGAATGACTCTGCTTTGTCCGACAGTTGAGATTTATTTTGGCCAGGACGCTCTGGCGCGGCCGCGCCGTGCGCGACCGCCTGTCGATTTGCAACTCACGAAACCCGCCGCCGCTGGGGATTCCATTGATGCTCTCGAACGCATCCGCCGCCAAAACCTCTACGCTGTCACTCCGCAGCGTGCGGGCCGGTTTGTTGAAAAGCACTTGCCAGAGAAAGGCGCGCAAAAGTCCACTGCCGACCTTCGCATCAGCACCGAGGACGATTTGTTGGATTTTCTCGCCGTGATTGCCTACGAACGCGCCTCGGCGGGTCGTGCGCACAAGGCGATTCGTTGGCGGATTCATACTGCTCGGAAAGAGTTCGGGCTAAAACCGGAGAGAATTCCGACCGACATTGTTGCCGGCCACCGTGTCGAGCGCCTCACCATCGAACGAATCGCATGACTCCCGTGTGGCCATCTTTTTGGGCGAATATCCCGGACGGCGATCGTCCGGCGTTGCGTGAAATCCTTGCCGAGTTGCTCACCACAGGCGTGCTGATGGGCGAAAGTGGTCGGGAGCGCGAACTGTTTCTCACGGCAAGAAAGTACCAGCTTCAATTATCCGAGTACCTTGCGCCACTGAATCTGAATCTCTTCCAAGACCCCGATCGGCCTTTGCTCCAGGCACGGCCTGTTCCTGGCGAATGTGGTCTTACTGCTCGCTTCACGAAGGACGAGACGCTAGCCGTACTCACGCTTTGGCGGTTCTACGACGATGCGCGAATGGAGCGTCCAGCGGAAACGGTGATCGTGTCGGCCAACGATCTCTATGCCAGGCTCAAACTTTATTTCGAGCACATTGAACCGCCTGCCAATACACACCTGGAGCGTATCCTTGCAAAGCTCAGGTCCAAACGCCTGATCCGATTTCAAAAGGACGAAGAACGTTTCGGCGAGTCTCGGATTGAAATCCTGCCCACGCTGGCACGTGCGATTCCCTTCGAGCGGGCCGAGGAATGGGCACAAACGGTCAACGGTTTCAAACAGGCCGCTGGTGAAGAAGCGGCCGAGGCCGGCGCGGAGAGCGAGGCGCGTCCATGAACTCACAACGGATCTCCCTCACGCGCATAATCGCCGTCAATTGGTACGGGTTCCGGCAAATTCTTGATGTGTCGAATCACACGCTCGTGGCGGGAGCGTTCAAAAGCGGGAAGTCTGCGCTGCTTGATCTTATTCAGTACGTCGTGCTCGGCGAGCATTGGCGTCCCAACCGTGCCGCCGCCGGCAACGCGCATGGCCGCACGCTGGTGAGCTATTGCTTGTGCGACACCAACTACACGACGCGCGATGGCGAGCCGCATTACATCCGGCGCAACGGTGCAACGCTCATCGGCCTCGAATTCACTTGGCCGACAGAACGAAACAAAGCGCCGCGTCGCGAGACGTGGGGTATCCGCATTGAATACGCCAGTCCGACTTCTGAACCGAAACGGACGTACTTCCTCGTTCCCGCGCGGTTGGATTGGGCGGAAATCGCTCCGTCTGGTTCAATGCTCGACGAGGAAGAGTTCCGCTCTTTCCTTCGCCGCGAATACGGTCGTGAAAGCATTTTCCCGCGGCAACAGGACTATCTCGCCGAGATGGCTACGCCGCGGCACTTGTGGTTCGACCCCGAGCAATTTCGCAAGACGTTCCCGAAGGCCATCGCGTTCGAGCCGGAGAAGGACGTTGAGAAGTTCATTCGCGAATTCATTCTCGAAGAGAGCCCGCTCGATGTGCGCGATGTGAAAACGGCCGTCAGCGCTTACCGCGAAACGCAGGCTCGGCTGGCGCAGCAGGAGGAAGAGGCGAAACTGCTGTGTAATGTCCGCGACCAGCACACCGCTTACGAAAAGGCGAAACGCGAGGCCGCCATGCTCCAGCACATGACCCACGCGTTGGAACATGTTCGTCTCACCGAGTTGGTTGCGCGGCACGAGAGCGACCTCGCCAATTTGAAAGCCAAACACGCCTCGGATAATGAGGCGTTCGAAGCGCGCGTCGCGGAAAAGCAGCAACTGGAAAAGGCCCTGCGCGAATTTCGGCTGGAAGGGGGCGATGAGGAATTGCGCCAAAAGCGCAGCGAGCAGGAAGCCAAACGCGCGGAGCGTCAGAGTTTACTTGAGGCGCAACAGAGCGTGCGTCAGCGCCTGCGCGACCTTCGGCATCGCTGGACGAATTGGCTCAAGCGCGGCGCTGAAATCAAACTCGATGGTCTGGCTGACGCGCTCACGGTGGAGGACAGCCTCTTGGATGCGCTTGCCGACCCGAACGAGGCGGTTGGGCTTCAGGCGCTGCCGAATTTAGCCGAAAGATTCAGCGAGTTGTTCACGACAACGGGCGAATTGCTTGAACCGCAGCGCACGAAGATCAACTCCATTTCCAGCCGGCTCAGACAAATTGCAGCCGACTTGGAGAGACTTGAGCAAAAGCAGACGCCCGGCGATTTTTCGCTCTTTCAAGCGATCAAAACGCGGCTCGCCGGTTCGCCCAATCCGCCGCAACAATTGTGTCGGCTGATTGAGGTCAAACCTGAAGCGGAGGAGTGGAGGACGGCTTTGGAATTGGTGTTGGGGCGTAACCGCTTCGCGATTGTCGTTGGCTCGGGCGAGGATTATCGCACCGCACTGGAAGTGCTTCGCAAACGCCCGGCTGGTGAGCGGGGTGTGGATGAATCGCTCGTGCACCCGCGCGAGGCAGGCGAGTTGGCCGCTGAGGTTCGGAACAACTCCCTCGCTGAGAAGGTGGAAATTGTCCATGCCCCTGAACCGGTACGTCGCGTCGCCGAACAGTTCACGCGACACTTGCTCGGGCGGGTGATTGCGGCTGAACGGCTTGAAGACCTCGATTTGTGTGAACGCGGAATCACGCGCGAGGGGATCTTCAAACAAACACCGACGCGCCGACGGTTGCGACAGTTGCCTGGATTTGAATTCACGCTCGGAACAGAAGGCTTAAAACGTCTCCACGCTACGCTGATTCGCGAGCAGCAGGGGTTGATGGCGGAACGTGAAAGCCGGCAGGCGTTGATCGACGGGGCTCATGCCTGGTTGGACAGCGGCAAGAAGGGCGGTCTCAGCGATCCACGTCTGCCTGACCGCAGCGGCGAACTCTCGCGATTGCCGGGATTGGAAAAGGAACTCTCGGAATTGAAACTGCGCGTCGAGTTCCTGGCTACGCCGGAGCGGTCAGCCAGATTGAAGCAGTTGGACGAAATGCAGGAGAAGCTGGGACAGGCCAATCGCGAAATAGGCAGTCTGGAAACAGCACGGCAGCAATTCGTTCAAAAGCAGAGAGAGATTCAAGACGCGCTCGACGCGGCGCGGAATGCACTCGACTCCGCTCAGTTATCGGTCACGGAGAACCGAGTTCGCTTGCCTGAAGGTGTCTTGGATCAAGAAATCCACGAGCGCCTTGCACAACTGAAATCCGAGTTCAAATCCTGGACTGAACGGAAAGATGCTGTGACCGACAAAGCTGGGACGGCCGCGCTGGACGCGGCCAACGCACGCAACGCTCGCAATAACGCCCGCCGGACCTTGATAGACGCCACCGACGCCGATGGCCGGCCAAAACATCCGCAGTATCGGCACGATGACTTCGATCCGGACGAAGAGAGCAATGACCGCTGGCAGGCCCGGCTGCGTTTACTGGAGGAAGTGCAACTGGAGGAATCGCGGAAGCTCGCCGCCGAGCGTCGTAAAGATTGGGAACGTCGCTTGAAGGAACAAGTGCTCAATCGGCTCAACGAAAACCTGCAAGCTGCCGAGCGCGCTGTGCGCCAGTTGCGTGGCTATCTCGATGTGCGGGTCGGCAGCCACAAGTACCGAATCAGCCAGGAGCGCGACACGCTCTTCGCCACACACTGGCATTTGTTGGATTCCGGCTTCGAGCCAACGGACGACCTTCTCAGCGGCGGGAGGAATCAGGAAGTGCAGAGCGCTTTGGACGAACTGATGGCCGCTGTCGAAGCCGACGGCAAGGCCGACGCTCGCGCACTGTCGCTCCTGGATTATCGAAATTACCACCGTTACGACATCAAGATGCGCCCCGCAGACATTGCAAGCGGCCCCGAGATTTCATTTGGCCGCAGCGGAGTGAGCATGTCCGGTGGTGAGAACCAAGCGCCGTTTTTCATTTCGATGCTCGCGGCGTTTCTACGCGTGTACGATTTGGGCGGCGGGCGTTCCCAGCATCTCGGATTGGCGGTGATGGACGAGGCATTCTCAAAGCTATCCGGTGATGGTGTCGAAGATTGCCTCGAACTTGCTCGTAATTTCAACCTACAGCTAGTGATGGCGTTCCCGATTGACCGCCTAGGTGTTATGGCTCCGTACGCGGACACGGTCATCGAATTGCGGAAGGAGGAAGTGCGCGATGACGCCGGATTTGTCGTTCAACTGGATAACATTCCTGTTCTCCTGTCGCCCCAACAGGTTCAGGACACGCTGGCATGATTGTGGACGCGAAACGCTGGCGGTCGTGTGCGTGGCTGCGTGAACTTGTTCAGCAATGGCACGCCGCTCGTGGCTACGCAGAGCCAGGGAACTTCCAACGCCCGTTCTCTCGGGATTGGGAAGAATTGCTTGAATCGTCCGGTCTCCTGTCAGCCGAAGCGCGGAACGAAGCTTTCCGGGATGCTCGCGTACTTGAATCTGCCAGCTTCATTGAACTCAAAACCGAGCGGTATCGCCCATACCAAATCGAGCGGGTCATTGTTCCGTTTGCGTCCGAGGCGCGCCTGCGCGAACTGTTCAACGACGAGCTGCCCGCCAAACCGGAAGCCAGCTTCGATCCCGCTTCTGTCGCGTGGGCACAACAACTCGCTTTCCTCACCGCGACTCGCACAGGCGTCGCGCCTGAGGACCTGCTCAAATTAAACGCGTTCCTCCTGAATCATCATCGGTCGCTGCCGGTCGTCCCCATCAAGGAACGTTCACTTCAGATCTTCGGTGACGAGAAACGCTTGGACGCTCTGCTGTCAACGTCGCTCTTTCGCAACGGACGCCTTGACCTGAAGAACGACCTGCATTGCGAAATCGTGGGTGAACCACTCGGGTGGAGACGCGGCCCAACTGAAGCCACGACGCAGCCACTCATCGTTATTGAGAATGCCGGAACTTGGCACTCCTACTGCCGGTGGAATGCCGAGAGAAAGTTCTTCAGCGCTGTCGTCTATGGCTGTGGCAACCGGTTTGCCGACGGTGTTCATTATCTGGCTGAGATTTTCGCTGAACTCGGCGGGCAGCGCCGCGTACTTTATTTCGGCGATCTTGATCCTCAGGGCTTGTTGATTCCGCAAGAAGCGTCTGGTCGCGCTCAAGCTGCGGGGATGCCCACCATCGAACCGCATCTGTGGAGTTACCGCCAGTTGTTGACGCTCGGTGCTGGGCGCAGTCAGCCGTGGGAAGGGGAGCCGCCGTCTTCGTCCCTCTGCGACTGGCTGCAGTCCCTTGCCGAACCAGCACGCCAGCTTTTCGCCACAAACCGCCGCCTCGCACAAGAGCACGTCGGCTGGGAGTTCCTTCGGCAGCACGTGACGGACATGGATTGAAATGCGCAGCCAAAATCCGACCGCGCTAAGTTCAGTCTCCCCTTTCTATTCCCGATCAGGGTATACAGGGTCAATTCAGCGTTGATGCGCCCCCCACTTCCTGATCGGGAATGATTGTGTCCGGAGGAAGCAGTTCCAGCTGCCCGGCCAACGGGACGGGTTTAAACCTCGACGACAAATGACGGGTCGAAGCCCGTATGCGGTTCGATTGGATAACCGCGCGGGTTTGCGATAACACGAGTGCCGCCCACGGTGAAATCCGCGCGGCGGTGGATGTGACCATGAATCCACAACACCCCTCCACATTCCGCGATGAACGGTTCGAGGTTTGATGCATAGGCTGGACTCAGCGGATCGTTCCGAAATTGTGACGGTAATGATTGAGGACTGGGCGCGTGGTGCGTCACCACAACGATCTTCCGGCCTCGTGCCCCCGCTGTCTGTTGTTTCAACCATTCCAACGATTGCACGTGAATCCGCCTCGCATCTGCCGGACGGAAACGCCGGTAAGAAGGCGTTACTCGTATCCGCCGAAAATCGGTCATCCCTGTCTGGGCGGCCACTTCAGCGAGAACCGGGTCACCATTCAAACGGAAATCGGTCCAGAGAGTTGCTCCGAGGAACACCACATCCCCGATCTCAATGCTGTCATTCTCCAAAACATGCACGTTTGTGCCTTGAGCAATCTCTTTGATTTCAGACGTGAGCTTCGGGATTTTCTGTCCATAGAATTCGTGATTTCCCAAAACGTAGATTACTGGCCGATTGGGAAATGTCTGGAGAATCCATTTGATGCCATTCTTGCCAGTGTGAACGTCACCGGCGAGCACAACAACGTCAGCATCTGTGTTGCTCGGTTGGAACGAAGCAAACTCGAGATGGAGATCGCTCAGGATTTGAATGTGCATGATTGAGTAAAGCCGGATTCGCGGCCCTATGGCGACTCGCGTTTGCATCCTGTTCCTTGCTGGAACGCCAACTTGTCCAGAAAACGGAGCATGTCCCCGACATGAAAAAGTGTTTTCCCATGCCGGGCTTTGGGATCCCTCAGATTGACGACGCGGACGAACTCCCGCGCGGCGCCATTCTCTCCGAGAAGCTTGTACAAATGGGCATGCTTGAGCCCGGTGTGCGGGCAGGACTGCCCGTTCGCTGGAATGGTCGCGTAGCTGTTCAGATACCTTTCGGCGGTTGTGCTCTCGTCAACATCAATTCTGGTCGTCTGGTTTTTCACGCAATGTGTTCGACCATGTTTCGCGGCCGAGCGCAGCCGCAACACTCCGCTGGCACAGTGCCCGCCGGGTGGTTTTATTGTCTCGATTACTCAGACGACGGGGGCCGGAAATTCGCCAAGCCCGTCTAAAAGCGGGTGGTCAAAACGGGGTAGTCATCGCCAGCTTATGACACAGGACGAAAGTGATTGGTTGGAGTTCGTCAGCGGTTCTCCGTCTCACGCGTTTGCGCCGGTCCGTGCCGGGGAAGAGTCTTTAGATGCCTGCTCGCGTTTACGTAGGCGGTGATTGCTGACCGAGAAGAGGAATCTGGCACGGAAGCGGCGGAACTCGGATGTCAGGAAATTCGAGTGGTGCGTCGGGCGGCGCCGTATCAAACCGCTTGATGGGCACCCCTGCGAGCCGGGCGTAAGTGTGACGCAGGCACCTGAAGGTCACGCCGGGGCCAAGTTTGGCGGCTTCCGCAATCTGCGCGAAGTGGTTATCAACCGTCCAACGCTGGAGAGCGGCCAAACTTGGGCAGATGAATTCGTTGACCCGCGGTATGGAGTTGAGGTGTTCGAGCAACGCCGGGTGAATACGAACTCGCCTAGCCTGCTTGCGTTCCGTCCCGGGAAACGAGAGACAGAAATGACCGCCTTCATCCTTCACGATATCCGTCCAAAGTCGGTACGCCGCATCTACCAGTTGCGAACCCATATAGAAACCGATGTAAATGCACGTTCGCCAGTCAAGGCGCGAAGTCGCCAACAGCAATGCTTTAACTTCCCAAATCTCCAGCGGCCTGACAGACGACGACTCGGGTAGCTGGATGTGCTCAAAATTCACAGGGTTCGCAGGAATCAAACCTTGGCCCACCGCCTTTTCAAATGCCACATTTAGGACACTCAATTCACTGTTCACGGTGCCCGGTTCGATTTCAGCGGCGCGCAAATCCCGGTAACGGAGAAAGTCTGAAGATGAAACCGCAGTGAGCGTCTCTCGATCTCTCTCGCCGATGAGCATGAGGAAGCGATTCACGACATTTGCCGTTCGCCTCGCGGTCTCGGGATCAGGGCTTCGCGTGGCAGCGAAAGCTTCCAGGAATTTCTTGGTCGGGAGATTCGGCGTGGGAATCTTCGCCCGGGCCTCTCTCTGCATCTGGTCAGCTTTGGCTTGAGCTTTGTGCTTGTACGCTTCGGCTTGAGACGGATCCTTCGGTGCGTGCGGGATGCCCGTCGAAAGAAAGTGTTGCCGTCCGTTGGCTCGAAAAGAGGCAAAATAATAGGGCCGACGCGGTTGTGTGTGGATGGATGCCATACGGCTTCAATCGGAGGTCAGCAATGGCTCAGCTGAGGCAATTTCTCCAAATCCGCGCGCAACACCTCGGCGTCCTTTCGGGTCCACGGATGTTCATATTTCGAATGGACTTCATCGGACGAGTGAGCGGCCAGCAGCTTCCGCCGATCCCTGGAGACCAGCGCCTTCGCCAGCGTGTCCACGTAAAAATGCCTGAACGAATGAAATGTCAGGGCCGAAAACGCCTTCTGCGAGGTCCGGGTTTCCTCCGGGTCAATGCCGGTCGCAAGGAGTTCTTTCTTAAAAAGAGTGCACAGGTCAGGCCGCCCAATTGACGCGAGTTTGGGCGTGATCAAAGTTTGTGGATCCGCAGGTTCCAGTGGCAGCAGATGGCGGCGGAGGTTTGAGTGCAAGGGAAGGATTACAATTCGGTCAAGATGAGCGGTTTTTTCAGGTATCCACGTCACAAAACCGGCTCCTTCGGCGGTACCAAAATCAATGTTGCCACGGATCTGATGGGTTGCATCACCAAGCCGCATGCCTTCTAACGCCGCGAACTTCGATGCGGTTATCCATTCCAAGGCGAACTGTCCATTGACCGGATCGGTTCTTCCGACGAAAGTCCATCGTTCGTGCAGAGCTTCGATTTGTTGAATCGTGAAAGGTTTGCGTCGCAGGCGGCCTTCCTCATCCAGGAAATCGTCTTCGGACACCGGGTTACCGAGCATAAGACCGCGCCGCACGGCCGCACCACACGCTGCGGACAACATGAACAACTTTGCGTTGATGGTCGAATTCGCCAACCCTGCCTCCTGTAGGGATCGTTTGTAGCCTCGAATATCCCGATTGTCCAATTGCAGCAACGGATCCCTCGCGCGACGCCCCAAGTACTGCTCAAAGCCCCTTATGTTGCTCAGGTAAATTCCGCGCCCTTCATTGAGATGAGTTTGCGCTTCCAACCACGCATAAAGATAGCCAATGATCGTTAGGCCATTGGTCCCGTCCGCTGAGTACACTCCCATGGATCGTTGAAGGGCCCCCGTAAAGAGAGTTTTGATGTAAGCTTGGGATTTACTGCCTCGCTCTGCAATTTCGAGATCATTCGCCAAGGCCAGGCAAATGCGTCTGTTCTCCTTGGCGCGCTCCGCCCGCTCCTGCGGGGTGTCGCCTTCGGGCGAATGGGGCACCCCGGAACTCACGTGACGCAGCGTGCCCTCGCGGTCCCGGTAGTAGATATAATAATGCCGTCGAGGTGGCTCTATCCTGATCGCTGCCATGACGTGAGACGGCTGTTTTGGAAGTTCCAGACAGCACAAAGGAGCGTGCATAACATTTGCATAACACCCGCTTTTGGTGTTTGGCCATTTACCTTCGCGCGGATGTACAACATGAACCCCGGAGTGCGTAACCTGTGCGTAACACACGCCGGGGTTTTGGGGGTTTTCCGAGTTACTGGAGTGAGCGTTTTCCGAGCATTTTCGCAAATTCCGTTATTGCGCGGCCCAAGCCAAGATGACCTCCACGATCTTCCCACAAGCGCCAAGAATTCGTTTAAGTTACGTTCCAGAAGGCGCTTCCGTGCGCCGCACTGCGGGTCGTGCGTAACGGGTGCGTAACAGCGGCGATGGGTGTTATTGGAGTCACAGGAGTACTTCGGAGTCGCTGCACGACTCGCCAGACCCTGGCTGCCATTGGGATTCGAAGATGTGTGGAAACAAGAAAGCGTACCGACCAAGGCGACGGGCGGTCTCCACTCTGTTATGCCTGACCGCGTAAGACACCTTAATGTCAGCAATGTCGCTGAACGAACCAGGGATTTTGCGTTGAAGTGAATCAGCATGCAGAAACCAACGATTGCTTCGAAGCGTTCCGTGCGTCTGCAGCGCCCCCGGCTCGCCGCTTTTCCTGACGAATTCGAATTTAGAGAAGGGGCACGTAGAAATCCGTTTGTTGTACCCCAAAAGGCGACGAACGCAATGTGGCGGGAGTGGTGCATGTGTCGGGCTTACTCCCGCGTCTTTGCCGTGAGTTTGATTTTCCGGGCCACGGCCAGCAGATGGTCGGGCCGTACGTCGCCGTACACCTGAGCGATCAAGGCCGGCCCTGTTTTGTCCCCAATGAGCTGGGCGATTTCCGCGTCCGTCAGTCCGCTCTGGCGCGCCTGCGTGACGAAATACGAGCGCAGTCCGTGCGGCGTGACGTGAGGCAGCCCGAGCTTTTTGCAGGCCAGCCCAAGACGGCGACGATAGGCTGACACGTCGCGGGGTGTGCCCGGATCGAACGGCGAGGGAAACATCAGGTCACCGATCGCACGCCGCTGCATTGACCGGAGCAGCTCGGCCAACTCAGGAAGCAACAGCACAAACGGAAAGACTCCCTTTTTGCTGCGCCGGACATGAATGATTTCCTCCTTCCAGTCCACGGCAGACCAACGGGACGTAATGCCCTCGCGAAGCCGAAGTCCGCTGTACGCGAGGTATCGCGTGAAGTCGGCGTCCTGCGGGGAATCATTCTCTTCCATCCACCTGACGATCTTCGTCAACCCGTCCGGCGTGGGTGCGACCTCGCGGCAGTGACGTACCTTGGAGGGGTCGGCATAGCGACCGCGGTCTCGGAGGGGATTGCTTTCCAAAATG
>DATDCV010000204.1:0-12810 GCA_036524155.1 Verrucomicrobiia bacterium | reverse complement strand
ACCGTATGGACGTAGCCCAATTCCTTCAGCCGGCGGATGATGAACGGCTCGAACAAAACCAGGGCCATTTTCTTGGGCAAGCCACACTGGTGGAGCTTGAGTTCCGGCCCGATGACAATGACCGAGCGTCCGGAATAATCGACGCGCTTGCCGAGGAGATTCTGGCGGAACCGGCCGCTCTTGCCTTTGAGCATATCACTGAGGGATTTGAGCGCGCGGTTGCCCGCGCCGGTGACGGCGCGGCCGTGGCGACCGTTGTCGAAAAGAGCGTCCACGGCTTCCTGCAGCATGCGCTTTTCGTTGCGGATGATGACCTCGGGCGTCTTGAGCTGCAGCAGGTTCTTGAGCCGGTTGTTCCGGTTGATAACGCGCCGGTAAAGATCGTTAAGATCCGAAGTCGCAAACCGGCCGCCCTCCAGCGGCACCAGCGGTCGCAAATCGGGCGGAATGACAGGCAGAACGGTCAGAATCATCCACTCCGGACGGCTCTTGGAGGACTGCAGGCCCTGGAGCAACTTGATACGTTTGGCGATCTTCTTGCGGATCTGCTTGCTCTTGGTCTCGGTCATGGCGACCTGCAGACGTTCGATCTGCTCGGCCAGGTCGACTTTGGAGAGCGCATCGCGAACGGCCTCGGCCCCCATTTTGGCGACGAACGCCTCGGGCCCGTAGGTTTCACGCGCCTCGCGGTACTCGTGCTCACTGAGGAGTTGGTTCTGTTTCAGCGGCGTGGACGCGGGGTCGACGACCATATAATCCTCGTAATAGATTACACGCTCGAGGTTGCGGGCGGTCATATCGAGCACGAGGCCAATGCGCGACGGCATACACTTGAAAAACCAGATGTGGCAAACGGGCACGGCCAGCTCGATGTGCCCCATCCGCTCGCGGCGGACGCGGGCGAGTGTCACCTCGACGCCGCATCGGTCGCAAACCACGCCGCGATGTTTGATGCGCTTGTATTTGCCGCACGAGCATTCCCAGTCTTTTACCGGCCCAAAAATGCGCTCGCAGAACAGACCGCCTTTCTCGGGCTTGAACGTCCGGTAGTTGATGGTTTCGGGGTTCTTGACTTCCCCTTTAGACCAGGAGCGGATGGCGTCGGGCGACGCGACGGAAATCGCGACGTACTCCACCTGGTTAACCTTGTCAAGGCCTAGCAATTCTCGGGCGCTTTCTTTCGTGCTAATCATAAGCAAACAGAACCGAATATTATACGCTGGTTAGAACCGTCATGGGTTCGGCTGGCTGATCAACCGGGTTCGAGTAGCCGACTTTGACATCGAGCCCCAGCGACTGCATTTCTTTAACGAGCACGTTGAACGATTCCGGGATGCCGGCTTCGAGGCTGTTGTCGCCTTTAACGATGCTCTCATAGATCCGCGTGCGCCCTTGGACGTCGTCGGATTTGACCGTGAGCAACTCCTGCAGGGTATAGGCCGCCCCATAGGCCTCCATAGCCCAAACCTCCATCTCGCCGAAGCGTTGCCCGCCGTATTGGGCCTTGCCGCCCAGCGGCTGCTGGGTGACGAGCGAATACGGCCCAACCGCCCGGGCGTGGATTTTGTCCGCCACCAGGTGGCCCAGCTTCATCATATAGATGTAGCCGACTACAATTTCCTGATCGAAAGCCTCACCGGTGCGGCCGTCGAACAGATTGGTTTTCCCGTGTTCAGGCAGGCCGGCCTGCTTGAGATAATTGCGGATGTCCTTTTCCTTGATGCCGTCGAATACCGGGGTGGCGTATCGGAGGCCAAGGAGTTTGGCGGCCCAACCCAGATGCGTTTCAAGCACCTGGCCCACGTTCATGCGCGACGGCACGCCCAACGGGTTCAGCACGATGTCCACGGGCGTTCCATCCGCCAGGAACGGCATGTCCTCTTCTGCGACGATTTTGGCGACGACACCTTTGTTGCCGTGTCGGCCGGCCATCTTGTCGCCGACCGACAGCTTGCGTTTCGAGGCGATATAGACCTTGACCGATTTGATCACCCCGCTCTCAGCGCCTTCACCGGACTCGGCGCGCTCGAGTTCCTCGTCGTACTGCATCTGCAGGTCGTCGAACTTCTTTTTGAAGCTGCCGATGATCTCGTTGATCTTGTTGCGGATCGGCGAGGGGTCGATCTCGATCCGGTCATACACCATCGCCAGTTTCCGCAGGAGGGTCTTGGTGATCTTGCGGTTGGCCGGGATGATGATTTCGCCCGTCTCGCTGTTGACGACATCCAGCGGGATTTTTTCGCCTAGCAGAATATTGCTGAGGGCTTCGGTCAACTGCTCTCGCAGTTCATCCATCTTCTTCTTGTATTCGTCCTCAACTTCCTTGGCGTGGCGCTTTTCCTCGTTGGCGGACACGTGGACCTCACGGTCGGTGTCTTTCTTGGCCGAGACCTTGACGTCCATCACAATGCCATAGGTGCCGGAGGGAACCTTGAGCGAGGTGTCCTTCACGTCAGCAGCCTTCTCCCCGAAGATAGCGCGCAGCAGCCGTTCCTCCGGCGCCAGCTCGGTCTCGCTCTTGGGCGTAATTTTGCCGACGAGAATGTCGCCCGGTTTCACTTCGGCGCCGACGCGGATGACACCGTCAGGCCCGAGGTTCTTAAGGGCTTCGTCACCCAGATTCGGGATGTCGCGCGTGATTTCCTCGGGCCCGAGCTTGGTATCACGGGCGCCAACCTCGAATTCATCGATATGGATCGAGGTGAAGACGTCGTCTTTGACGATGCGTTCGCTGATGAGAATCGCATCCTCGAAGTTATAGCCATTCCACGGCATGAACGCGACGAGCACGTTGCGGCCCAGCGCCAATTCGCCTCCCTGAGTGCAGGGCCCATCGGCGATGACCTGGCCCTTCCTGACGGTTTCGCCCTTCTTGACCAGGATCTTTTGGTTGATGCAGGTGGCCGCGTTTGACCGCATGAACTTGCGCACCTGGTAAACGTAAACGCCCTTCTCCGGGTCGTGTTTAATCTTCTTCTTGCCTTCGGGGAGCTTGCCGTCCGGAGTGGTGATGATGACGTTGCCGCCAACGGAGGCGACCTTGCCGGCCTCTTCGGCGACGATCACCGCCCGCGAGTCGCGAGCGACTCGCTCCTCGAGACCGGTGGCCACCAGCGGTGCTTCCGTCGCCAGCAAGGGCACCGCCTGGCGCTGCATGTTGGAACCCATCAACGCCCGATTCGCGTCATCGTGTTCCAGGAATGGGATCAGGCTGGCGGCAACTGACACCAACTGTTTCGGCGAGACATCCATGTAATCCACCCGGGTGGGTTCGACGTCGATGAAATCGCCTCGACCGCGGCAGACCACCCGATCGGTGGAGAAGCCGCCTTTGTCGTTCGTCGGCGAGTTGGCTTGAGCGATAACGAAGGCCTCCTCGCGGTCCGCCGTGAGATAGTCAATATGGCCGCCAACTTTCCCGCTCTCCACTTTGCGGTACGGCGTCTCGAGAAAGCCGAAATCGTTAATCCGGGCGAAAGTGGCCAGCGAGGCGATCAAGCCGATGTTCGGCCCTTCGGGCGTTTCCACGGGACAAATGCGGCCGTAGTGAGACGGATGCACGTCGCGGACCTCGAAGCCGGCACGATCCCGTGAAAGACCGCCCGGCCCAAGGGCGGACAACCGGCGTTTGTGAGTCAATTCCGCCAGCGGGTTGATTTGATCCATAAACTGGGACAACTGGCTCCGGCCGAAAAAATCGCGGATCACCGCGGACAGAGCTTTCGGATTGATCAGTTTCTGGGGCGACATCGTTTCAACGCCCTGATCGAAGAGCGTCATTCGCTCCTTGACGAGGCGTTCGGTTCGGGCCAACCCGACCCGGCATTGATTGGCGAGCAATTCACCGACAGTGCGGACACGGCGGCTGCCAAGGTGGTCGATGTCGTCGAGGCTGCCTTCACCCTTTTTGAGCCGAAGCAGGTACTTGGTGGCGGCGACAAGATCGGTTTTGGTGAGGATCCTGGAATCGCCGCCCTTGATCCCGAGTTTCTGGTTGATCTTATAGCGCCCCACGCGCCCGAGGTCGTAGCGTTTGGGATCGAAGAACAATCGCTTGATGAGGGCACGGGCGTTCGCGGCAGTAGGCGGATCTCCGGGGCGGAGCCGCCTATAAATATCTTTGAGCGCTTCTTCCTCATTCTTCGCGGGATCCTTCTTCATGCACTTGATGATGATCCCTTCATCGATCGCGGTGTCTACGACCTTGATCTTATTAATGCCGAGCTCGGCGATCTGCTTAATGACAGCTTTGGAGAGCGGTTCGAAAGCGCGCGCCACCACCAGGTTGTTCTCCTGGTCGGCGACGTCCTCGACCAGGACCTTGTTTGCCAGGTCATCCCGCTTTTCGGCCTCTTTTATCGAGAGATCTTCCAGATCGTAGAAAAGCCTCAGGATTTCCTCGTCCGTGCCTTTTGGCGCCGCCTCTTTGCTCTTGGCTTCAGCGTCCAGGAACGCCAACGCGCGGAAGAAGGTGGTGGTCAGGAACTTCCGCCGGCGTTTCTTGCGGTCCAGGTAGACGTAGAGCAAGTCGCTCGTGTCGAATTGGGCCTCGTACCAGGAGCCCCGGTCAGGGATGATGCGGAAAGAATGCAGTGTTTTGCCATTCGGGTGCTGTGTGGCCTCGAAGGCCAACCCGGGCGAACGGTGTAACTGGCTTACAATCACGCGCTCGGCGCCATTGATGACAAACGTCCCCTGGGGGGTCATCAGCGGCAACTCTCCCATGAACACTTTTTCTTCTTTGGTCCCCTTCTCCTCTTTGAGCAGGAAAGTGACATAGAGGGGTGCGCCGTAGGTCAGACCTTCGCGGAGACACTCCAGCCAGTCGACCTTAGGCTCGCCGATCTCGTAGGAGTGGAAGTCCAAGACGCACTTGCCGTCGTAGCTTTCGATCGGAAACACCTCAGTGAAAACAGCTTGCAGGCCAAGATTCCGGCGTTTCGAAGGCGGCTGGTCGGCTTGCAGGAACTCTTTGTACGAATTGGTCTGCAATTCGATCAGGTTCGGCGGGGCGATAATCTCTTTAATCTTACCGAAATTGATTCGTTCCGTGGTTCGCGATGGCATTTGGACCTTTTTGCTCTTGGGCCGGCGAAAGCCGGGCAATTTTAATTACTGATAAACGACAGAAGGCAAGCCCGCCGCGTTCAAGCGCAGGCTTGCCACAACTCAAACCACCCGAAGTGGTCGCGATGGTTTTGTGTTTCTAATCTAGAATCTCGATTTCTCTAACTAAAGGAGAACACCGGAGCGGCGGCAACCGACCCCGCTCCCGATGTAGTTCACCCTACTTTACTTCGACCTTGGCGCCGGCATCTTCAAGTTTCTTCTTCGCGTTGTCGGCCTCGGCCTTGGGAGCGCCTTCCAGCACGGCCTTGGGGGCACCTTCCACCAGGGCTTTGGCTTCCGCCAGGCCCAATCCGGCCTTTACTTCGCGGACCGCCTTGATCACAGCGATTTTCTTGTCGGCGGGGACGGAGGCAAGGATCACGTCGAAGGCGGTTTTCGCTTCGGCAGCCGGAGCGGCCGCCTGGCCTCCCGGGGCGGCGGCAGCCACCGCAACCGGCGCGGCAGCGCTAACTCCCCATTTTCCTTCCAGTTCCTTCACCAGGTCGGCAATTTCGATCACCGTTGCGTTACTCAGTTCGTCTACGATTTTTGCTTTGTCTAGAGCCATTTTCACCTTTCATTGCGTCTCGTCGTCGCCCGTGGCTACGAGCGGTTTGAGCCTGCTGCCCGCAGGACCGACGATTTACGTTGTTGTTTGTTTACTTTCTCCCCGGTGGGCTTACCCGGGTTGAAATTCCATTGCTCACGCTTAAGCCGCGGCCGCGGGGGCGGCACCCATCTTGTCCAACTGCGCCTGCAACACGCGGGCCAACTGGCTCGCCGGGGTGTTGAGCAGTCGCACCAGTTTTCCAGCGGGGGCACTCAACACACCCAGGAATTGCGCGCGGAGAACCTCGAGCGAAGGCAAGTCCGCCAACGTCATAATCGCGGGCTGTTCGAGCCGCTGATTGTTTAAATAGCCAAAAAAGACCTTCAGCTTGTCGAATTCCTTGCCGAAAGTTTTGACGACTTTGGCGGCGGTGGAAATATCGCGCTGGCCCGTAACCACGGCCAGTTGGCCGGAAAGGGCTCCGTTCAGATCCCCAACGCCTGCTTCTTTGGCGGCAAGGCGGAAAACCGAATTCTTCACCACGTGTATTTCAGCGCCGGCTTTATTAAGACGCTTTCGCAATTCGGTCAGGTGCCCCACCTTCAGGCCCTTGTAGTCCACCACGATGAAAAACGGGGACGCGTTCAGCCGGGCCAGGTATTCTTGAGTCAGGTTTTGCTTTTCGGGACGCATGGTATCAAATTCTTAAGTCTTCAATGTTCGGTTGATGCAACTTCAGGCCGCGAACTCCTTCAGGTCGAGCCGCACGGGCGGGCTCATGGTCGCCGAAATAGTGCAGGTCTGGACGTAAACGCCTTTGACGCTGGCCGGCCTGGCTTTGATGATAGCGTCGATGACGGCCCGGGCGTTTTCTTCGATTTGCGTCGGGTTGAAGCTGGCCTTGCCAACCGGCACATGCACATTCCCGGCCTTGTCGATCTTGAACTCGACACGGCCCGCTTTGACTTCTTTTACAGCGCGCGCGGTATCGTCGGTTACGGTCCCGGTTTTCGGATTCGGCATCAAGCCGCGCGGACCAAGCACTTTGCCCAGTTTCCGGACCTCGCCCATCGCCTCGGGAGTGGCGATCGCCACGTCGAAATCAGCCCAGCCCTCCTGGCACTTTTTGATCATGTCGTCGTATCCAACATACTCGGCGCCTGCCGCTTTGGCGGCTTCGGCGGCGGGACCGCTCTTGGCAAACACAAGCACTCGAACCGTCTTGCCGCTGCCGTGCGGCAAGGGGACGGTGCCGCGGACCATCTGGTCAGACTGCTTCGGGTCAACCCCCAGGCGGAAGGCAAGATCGACGGTTTCATTAAACTTGGCCTTCGGGAACTTGGCCAGAACCGCCACGGCGGACTTGAGGGGATAGGTCTTATTGCCATCCCGCAGTTCAAGGGCTTTTCGGTATCTTTTGCTTGGCATTTTTCGCTTTTGCGGTGCAAACGAGTCTCAACCGCGAGGCTCTCCCGCTGTTCTATGTTTGTTGGTCGCGTTCTGCGCGCTGCCCGTTGGGGAAGGTGCGGGTTACGCGAAATTGTTCTTATCCCACCACCTCGATGCCCATGCTGCGGGCGGTGCCGGCCACAACGCGGAATCCCGCTTCTTCGGAGGTCGCGTTCAAGTCCTTCATTTTCAGCTTCACAATATCCAGCACTTGTTTGCGTGTGACCTTGCCGACTTTTTCCTTGTTGGGCTCCTTTGAGCCGGCGGTGATTCCGGCAGCTTTTTTGAGCAGCACGGACGCCGGTGGCGATTTGGTGATAAACGTGAACGACTTGTCCTGGTAAACCGTGATGACGACCGGGATGATCATGCCCGGCTGGTCTTTCGTCTTGGCGTTGAAGTCCTTGCAGAACGCCATGATGTTGACGCCGTGCTGGCCGAGCGCCGGGCCGACGGGCGGAGCAGGATTAGCTTGCCCAGCCGGGATCTGCAGTTTGATGATGCCTGTAACTTTCTTTGCCATAATGTCAAAATGTGGTGGTGCGGTGCGGGAGTGACGGAGCAGCGGGCGCTGATGTCAGTGCCCCACTCCATTACGCCACTACTCCCGGAATTCGCTCATATTTCAGCCCTTTTCCACTTGCCAGTATTCGAGCTCGACCGGGGTGTTGCGGCCGAAAATGTTCACGGTTACTTTGAGCTTTCCGCGCTCCGGTTCCACTTCCTCGATAACCCCGCTGAAATTCAGGAAGGGGCCGTTGTTTATCTTTACTGTCTCGCCGACGTCGAAGCTCACTTTTGGCTTCTCATGCTCTTCGGAAGCCGAGATCTGGTTCTTGATGGACTCCACTTCTTCGGCCGGGGTCGGAGTCGGGGGTTCGCCGCCGACAAAACCAATGACCCCTTGGGTTTCTTTGATAAAATACCATGGTTTTTCAATGATGCGGCCATTCTCGTCGAGCAGCACCATGTCCACGAACACATAGCCGGGCCAAAGCTTGCGGGTCGAAACGGTTTTCTTCTGGTTCCGGACCTCGACGACCTTTTCCATCGGCACAAGGACTTCGCGGATGTAATCTCCCATTTCCTCGGGCTTGATGCGCTTTTCGATGCTCTCTTTGACCTTCTGTTCCTGCCCCGAAAGCGTATGTATGACGAACCACTGGCTTCGCATGATCCCCTAGAGTTTAAGCAGCATGAATAGGCGGAAGAAGATCTGGTCCACCGCGACGGTGAAGAACCCCAGGATGACAATCGAGATGCTGATCACGACGGTGGAGCCCTTCAGTTCCTCCCAGGTCGGCCAGGTGCACTTGCGCAGTTCTTCGCGAGTCTGCTGAACGTAGGTCGCGAACCGCGCCAGGTGACCTTTCCACCAGAGCCACGCGAACGCGGCGCCAATGACCGCCACCCAGACAATAATCCAAATATAATCTCGCATAGTCGGAATTGGACTGCCGAACTAATGGGTTGTTGGAGTGCTGGGCTGCCGACAGAGCCGCCACGCCCAGTTCATATATCCAAAAAGCCACTCTTATTCAGTCATCCGATAATCCATCAATCCAAATTGCCTTCAATCCGCCCCCCGAGGGGCTGGCGGAGAGGGAGGGATTCGAACCCCCGTCGGCGGTAAAGCCGAAGCGGTTTTCAAGACCGCCGCAATAGACCACTCTGCCACCTCTCCGGCAATTGCCGCCTGGCAGGCCGTGAGGACAGGATTTACGCCTGTCTCGCTTTCTAATGCTCAATGTTCTCGCCGTTGGCAGGGCGGGAGGGACTCGAACCCCCAACCGACGGTTTTGGAGACCGCTACTCTACCAATTGAGCTACCGCCCTACGGACGGCGAACTGCTCTGTTTCAACCAAAAAGGGAGCGGCGGCGTCCCCCGCCCCGCTCTCCCCCATGCCCCAAAACCGGTTTATTCGATCACTTCAGTCACGCGCCCGGCACCAATCGTACGGCCGCCTTCGCGGATGGCGAAGCGCTGCCCACGTTCCATCGCCACCGGCGCGATCACTTTGATCACCACCGAAACGTTGTCACCCGGCATCACCATTTCCACTCCCTGCGGGAGGGTGACTGTGCCGGTGACGTCGGTGGTGCGGAAATAGAACTGCGGCCGGTAATTGGTGAAGAACGGAGTGTGCCGGCCGCCTTCTTCCTTCGACAGCACGTAGACTTCCGCCTTGAAATGTGTGTGCGGGGTGATGCTGCCCGGCTTGGCCAGCACCATGCCGCGTTCCACTTCGTCTTTCTTGGTGCCGCGCAACAGCACGCCGACGTTGTCGCCCGCATTCGCTGAATCCAGAAGCTTGCGGAACATTTCGATGTCCGTCGCCACGGTCTTTCGAGTCTCTTTCAAGCCGACGATCTCCACGTCATCCATCCGCTTGAGCTGACCGCGCTCAACGCGGCCCGTCACCACCGTTCCGCGGCCTTCAATGTTGAAAACGTCCTCGATGCACATCAGGAACGGCTTGTCCACCTCGCGGGTCGGCAGCGGGATGAACGCGTCGATGGCCTCGAGCAGTTGTTGAATCGATTTCTCCCCGTCGGCGTCGCCGGCCAGGGCTTTCTTGGAGCTGCCGCGAATGACGGGCGTCTTGTCGCCGGGGAACTGATACTTGTTCAGCAAATCGCGAACTTCCATCTCGACCAGGTCCAGCAGTTCGGGATCATCCACCAGGTCGACTTTGTTCAGGTACACCACGATAGCCGGAACGCCCACCTGGCGCGCCAGCAGGATGTGCTCGCGGGTCTGCGGCATCGGGCCTTCAGAAGCGTCCACCACGAGAATGGCACCGTCCATTTGAGCGGCGCCGGTGATCATGTTCTTGATGAAGTCAGCGTGCCCGGGACAATCGATGTGAGCATAGTGCCGCTTGTCGCTCTGGTATTCGACGTGGGAGACGGCGATGGTGACGGTCTTGGTTTCGTCACGCACGGTGCCGCCCTTGGTGATATCGGCATACGAAATCGGAGTTGCCAGGCCCTTGCGCGACTGCGTCTGCACGATGGCCGCAGTTAACGTTGACTTGCCGTGGTCAATGTGCCCAATAGTACCTACGTTGACATGCGGTTTCGTTCGTTGAAATTGCTCTTTAGCCATTGCGATCTCCTGGTGTTAGTTGTGTCTGTTACAAATGCTGTTTTGATCTCTTACACTGCTTACACTGCCACGTTTCGACGTTTTCTGGAGCCCATGATCAGGATTGAACTGATGACCTCGTCCTTACCAAGGACGCGCTCTGCCAGCTGAGCTACATGGGCGTTAGCCAGAGATACCTATCCTGATACCAATAAACGACAAAAACCCACTGGCCCTTCTCGTGGCTTCTAAAAAGCCAAGGGGCTAATGAATTTCGACTTATTACTGCCCAATTGCTGCAAAAAAATACGGGACTTGAAAGTCGGTGTCAATTGCTTTCGCAATTTTTTTTGAAGTTTTTTGCACCCCCCGCCCTTGTTGAAAGTATTACATCCACAGCAGGATGCAAACTCGATATCTCCCGCTTATCATGGGTGTCCAAATTGTCCCCTTTATCAGGAGGCTGACTCCGATTCTCCCGCATGGCTGCTATGGCGATAACGGGTTTCAAATCAAGCCCGCCAGCCCCGGCGTTTGCAGGGCGAGCGGCCACGACCCAGCAATTATTATTTTGGCGTAGCGCGGGCGTCTCGCCCGCGAGTTCCAAGGGCGTCCCCGCCCTTTTTAGCCTCGATCGGCGGGACGCCGACCGAGCCCGCGGGCGAGACGCCCACGCCACAATCACGTAATGAGAATTGCTGGCCACGAACCGCGACGGAGTGACACTCAAGTTCTGATTTGGTACCTTCACGCGGATGAGATTGGGCTTCAAATGTCCCTGGCTCCTCCTGGGGATTGTGGTGTTGTGGCGGCTCCTGGTGCTGATTGGAACCGCGCAACCGGTGCCGGGAAATGACGCATTCCTTTTCGACGGTGCCGTGGTTAACTGGCTGCTCCACGGGCAGTATTTCAACCCCAGCCTCGCTGAGTGCTTCCCCATAAACGGTCGCGAGATTTTCGCCGCCTACCCCCCGATCTACCAGGGGTTGTTGTCATTGTGGATGTGGTTCTTTGGCACTAGTGCCGGCGCTGCGATGTGGTTTCATTTTGTGTGTTTCGGCGTTGCCGGGCTCGTGCTGGCGCAGGCACTCCGGCTTGCGTTTCCGAAACGGCCGGAGGTCAGCGTGGCGCTGCTGTTTCTGTTCGCCGTAACGTTCGATGATCGGCCTGAAGGACTGGCCCATGTGTTTGGTCTCCTCGCGCTGCTGCTAAGCGTTGCGGACATACAGATGAAGGTCAACCGCGCGGTGACGCAATCAGCGATTGTGCTGGCGCTTTTCTGTAGCCTGTACACGTCCCTGATAGTGGGCGGATTTTACTTCGGGATAACGGTGTTGTTTGGAGGCCTGGGCTGGTTGGCGGGGCGGCGACGATTGCCATGGGCGGTTGCGATCGGCGTAGTGGCGTTGTTTACCGGCGTTACCGTCGGGGTCGCGCTGGTGCGCCCCTTGTGGTGGCAGGGCTTCCTCGAAAACGCGCGTCAGACGCCGGTCTCGACCACCGGCTTCCGGTTCCCCCAGGCGGCGGAAGTCATAAAGATCATTCGCAACGCCCCGGTGTTCTTGCTGGCGCTTGCGTGCGCACCTTGGTTGTGGTGGAAACAGCCAGGCTCAGACGCCCGGCCGCTAACAGTCGAGGGTGGCGACCGGGCGTGGACGGCAGGTGGATTGCAGGTTACTGGCTGCCCGTCCTGGTGGTTGGCGACAGCAATAGCGGCAAGTGGTTTGGCGCTGGTGATCGGCGCGTTGACCCTGTTCACAGCCAATTATGTGATCTACCTCTGGTATGCGCAGGCGTTGCTCGCGGCTGGCCTGTTGGAGCGGGCAGCCAATCTTCCGCCCTGGCGTCGGCGACTACTCCAGGCAGCTCTCGCCGGCTGCCTCGTGCTCGTGTCGGTCCGCGCGGTGGGAATGACGACCTGGGGCGCCCTCTGCGCGAGTGACGTCAATTATGCTCGCGCACGGAGCATCGTCCGGCAGGAATTGCAGCCCTTCGCAAACTCCGAGGCGCGTCCGGTTGTTTCCTCAGCGTTCCTGTATGAGGCAGCGGCACTGAACGTTCGGCGCGCTATTCATGCCGATTGGCCCTATGACCGCCGACAGCCCACGACTGGCGGCGATTTGGCGTTAATGAACCGCCTACGCCCGCCCAAGCTGGTGCTGACGCAATTCGATTTCTACCGGGTCTACGCACCGATCGTTGAGGAATTTCGACGCCATCCTGAACTATGCTCGGTGAATGTCCGCAACACGGCGACCGTGCCCACACCCGACTCGTTCCCCTCGCTGCAACGAGTGCTGCAGCACATTTCCTGGGCGCCGATCGTGGTTGAGTTTTCCTGGAGGCCGTAACCCGCTATTTGCGACGCCACTCCACCTTCGGCGGCTCGGGCAGGCCCTGGGCACGCAGGGCCGTGCGAAAATGCATCTTCGCGATTTTGGCCAGCTCCTCCACCCCGTGTTTCCCGATGAACTCGCGGGCCGCCGCATCCACGGCGGCCGACGCGCCCTTGGGCAGCGCCATCCCATATTGCTTTTCCAGCTTGCCCAACCGCGTCACGAACTCGTTCCGGGCCAGAATCGATGCGGCGGCCACAGCGATGTCCTCCTCGGC
>DATDCV010000203.1:0-8600 GCA_036524155.1 Verrucomicrobiia bacterium | reverse complement strand
CCGAGCAACTCCTGGATGACCCGCAAATCGGCGCCGTGTTCCAGCAGGTGCGTCGCAAAGCTATGGCGCAGCATATGCGGCGTCACGTTGCGGCTGATCCTGGCGCGGCGAACCCGCTGCTTGATCCGCAGCCACAGCGTGACGGCGGCAAAGGGCGTCCCGCGTCGGGTCAGGAACAGGGTCGCCGGCGACCGGACCGTCACCAGCTTCGGCCGCCCTGATTCGAGGTAGCGTTCGATGGCGGCGACCGCTTTCCGGCCGAGCGGCACCACGCGCTCCTTGTTGCCTTTGCCAATGACGCTGATGAACCCCGCGTCCAGATGCAACTGCTCGAGGCGCACGCCGCGCAGTTCCGCGAGGCGGAGCCCCGACGCGTAGGCCAGCTCGAGCACAGCCTGGTCGCACAGGCTGCGCGGCGTCTCCGGCGTTTCCGGCGCCAGCAGCTTCTCGATTTCCGGCGCGGACAGCGCCTTGGGCACCCGCGTCCACCGCCGCGGCAACGACAGGTTCTCGGCGAGGTTGGCCGGCAGCAGTTTCTCCTGTTCGGCAAACCTGTAGAAGGAGCGAAGCGCCGCGATTTCGAGATACAGGCTTTCGCTGCTGAGCCGCCGCCCCGAATCCTTAGGCTCGCCGGCCAGCGCCCGCTCGCGTTCGTGCTGGAGAAAGGCCATCAGGTGGCGCAGCTCGACCGACCGCCAATCGGTCAGTTGCTGGCCGCGCGCCCAGAGGACGAATTTGTTCAGCAACGCCGCGTAAGTGCGCTGCGTGTGCTCGGCCTGGCCGCGCTCATGCCGCAGGTGCTGCAGGAAGTCCTCGACCAGCGCATTCAAGTCTCTTTCCTCGGGAACAACGGCGCGGGCGTGCCGATCGTGTGGCCTTGCTTCAGGCCGCCCCACTCCGCCGCGGCGAGCTTGTCCGGCGCCCCCTCGAGTCCGAGCTGCGCGTAGATTTTCGAGGCGGTCCCCGGCAGGAACGGCCACAGCAGCACCGCCAGCACGCGGCAAACCTCGGCGAGGCTATAGAGCACCTCGTCCAGCCGCGCGGCCTGGGCCGGGTCTTTTGCCAGCTTGAACGGCGCCGTGTGATCCACGTATTGGTTGCCGCGGTTGACCAGCGACCAGATAGCCTGCAAGCCGTGCTGGAGCTGATTTTGCAGCAGATGCTCCCGCGTTTCCGCCACCACCCGGGCCGCGTCGGGCGCAAGTTCGCTCGAAACGCGCGGCACTTGGCCGGCGCGGTAGCGCTTGAGCATCGAAAGGGAACGGTTGACGAGGTTGCCCAGTCCGTTGGCGAGTTCCGCCTGATAGCGCGCGCGGAAACCCGCATCGGTCCAGTTGCCGTCCGGCCCGATGTCCAGCTCGCGCAAGACATAGAAGCGGAATGCGTCGACGCCCCATTCGTCGATCACCGCGACGGGGTCGACGATGTTGCCCGTGCTTTTGGCGATCTTCTGGCTGTCCTTCTGCCACCAGCCGTGCGCCAGCACCTGGCGCGGCAGAGGCGCGCCCATCGCCTTCAGCATGATGGGCCAGTAAACGCTGTGGAACTTCAGAATGTCCTTGCCGATGACGTGGATGTCCGCCGGCCAAAGCGCGTCCCCGCCCGCCGCACCCGACAACCGCAGGTCCTCCGGCACGCCCGCGTCGCCGGCCGCCGCTGGCACGCTGATGTAATTGCTCAGCGCGTCGAACCACACGTACGTGACGTAATCGGGGTCGAACGGCATCGGGATGCCCCAGTTCAGCCGCGCGATGGGCCGGCTGATGCACAAATCCTCGAGCGTGTTGTTCTTGAGAAAACCCAGTACCTCGTTGCGGCGGTAGCTCGGGCTGATGAACCCGGGGTTCTGCTCAATGTGATCGATGAGCCATTGCTGGTGCCGCTGCAGCCGGAAGTAGTAGTTGTCCTCCTGGAGCCGGATCACTTCGCCGTAGATCGGGTCGAAGGTGCCGTCCGGCCGCCGGTCTTTTTCGGTCAAAAACGTCTCTTCCTTGGGCGAGTAAAAGCCCTCGTACATCGCTTTGTAGAAGTGGCCTTCGGCGTAGAGCTTCGACAGGATGCGCTGGACCACCTGTTTGTGGCGGGGCTGGGTCGTGCGCACGAAATCGTTGTTCGTGAGGTCCAGCCTCGCCGCGAACCCCTGCCACACCGCCGCCAGCTCGTCGCAGTAGGCTTGCGGGGCTTTGCCTTCCGCGACCGCGACCTGCTGCACCTTCTGGCCGTGCTCGTCCAGGCCCGTCAGATAGAAAGCGTCCAGCCCCAGGCTGCGGCGCCCGCGCGCGATCGCGTCCGCCACGATCTTCTCGTAGGCATGCCCCAAATGCGGGTGCCCGTTGACATAGTCAATCGCGGTCGTGATGTAGAAACGCTTGCTCATCGCCGCCTACTGTGCGGGAGCCGGCGGCGCTTGGCAAGGCGAGCGCCGAGGGGAGGGCCGAAATCCGAAACCCGAAACCCGAAAGAAATCCGAAGTCCGAGGCCCGAAGTTGGCACTTTGTCGTTCACTTTGTCCTCCACTTTGTCGTTCACTTTGTCCTCCACTTTGTCCTCCACTTTGTCCCGCACCTCGTTCAACTCACAAACCCGGTCACTCGAGTATTGTTCCTGGAATACGTAGCCATATTGGCCTCCGCACCCCGGTTCTCCTCGAGAGGAAGAAAGGGAGATTGCTTGTGTCGGTTCAGCAAACCGAGAGCGGCAGCAAGCTGTTCAAACGCTGGCGCGCAGTTCGGGGTGCACCCGAATTCGCGAAGCGTTTGGAGTGCGCGCAGCTTGCTGCCGCTTTAGCACCCCCTGCCATGACGCTAACCTCAGCCAACAATAAAACATTCGTTTGACATTATCAAACATTTGTTTAATATTGTCCCCGTCATGCGCGTGCCAGCGTTTTTCAGCCCCGGGCTCAGCAAGCGCGACCGGGCGCGGCTCAAGCTGCTCGAGGCGGCGGTACGGATCTTCGGCCGGAAAGGGCCGGACGGCGCGACGGTGCGGGAGATCGCGCGGGCCGCGGGCCAGAATGTGGCGGCGATCGCGTATTACTTCGGCGGCAAGCAGAAGCTCTACGATGCGGTGATGGAAGGGATCCTGCGGGAACTCTGGCAGCGCCTCGGCGACTTGCCGGCGGAGGTGGCGAACCTGCAGCAGCAGCGCGAGCCGGCGCCGGCCGAGGCGGCCCGGCTGCTGAGCCGGCTACTGAGCGCGATCTACGTGCGGCTGCTGAGCCGGGACGACGCGGTGGCCATTGTCCAATTGGTCGTGCGCGAGCAGCTTGGCCCGACGTCCGGCTTCGAAACATTGTACCGGCGAGGCTTTCGCGTGTTGCACGAGGCGTTGTGCTTCCTGGCCGGGGTGGCGTTGGGGCGCGACCCGCGGGACCCGGAGACCATCGTGCGGACACACACGCTGATGGGGCAGGTCTATTTTTTCGCGATGTCGCGCGAGGCGGCGCTGCGGCGGCTGGGCTGGAAGAGCCTGGAAGGCAAGAACGCGGAACTGGTAGTCAGGGTCTTGGAGCAGAACCTCGAAACGCTGTTCGCGGGGTTGCCCCGGGCACGGGCCGGGAGCCGGGTCAAGGGCGGCGCGCGTGACATACAAACTCAAAACAACCCCAAAACGTGAAAAAGCGAATTCCAATCGTGTTGGCGATCGTGGTGGCGCTCGGCGCTTTGAGCTGGGTCGCGACCGCCAAGCTCAGGCGCGCCGCGCCCGCCGGGCTTCGGCTCTACGGCAACGTTGACATCCGCGAAGTGAACCTCGGGTTCCGGGTGCCGGGGCGGCTGCTGGAGGTGTTGCGGGACGAGGGCGACGAAGTGAAAGCCGGCGAGGTGCTCGCGCGGTTGGACGACGAGCCGTATCGGCGGGAACTCGAGGAGGCGAAGGGGGCGGTGCAATCGTTGCGCGCGCGGGTGGACTTGCTCGAGGCGGGGAACCGGCCGCAGGAGATCGCCCAGGCGCAGGCAGTGGCCCGCGAGCGGGAGGTCACCGCCGCGAACGCGGAGCGGCTTTACCGGCGCCAGCAGGAACTCTTCGAGGGCAAAACGGTGTCCGCCCAGGAACGCGACGACGCGGAGGCGCGCTCCCGGGAAGCCCAGGCGCGGCTCACTTCGGCCCGCGAGCAGTTGAACCTGCTCGAAGCGGGTTTCCGGGCGGAAGACATCGCGCAGGCCAAAGCCGAGCTGTCGCGCGCCGAAGCGGCCCGGGCGAGCGCCGAGCTGAGGCTGCAGGACGCGGTCTTGAAGTCCCCGTCGGACGGCGTGGTGCTGACACGCGCGCAGGAACCCGGCGCGATCCTGCAGACGGGCGCGACCGTGTTGACTGTTTCTCTGACGCGGCCCGTGTGGGTTCGCGCCTATGTGACCGAGCCCAACCTCGGCAAGCTGGCTCCTGGAATGCCGGTTTCCGTGTGGACCGACTCGCGCTCGGGCAAACCGTATGCGGGGCAGATCGGCTACATCTCCCCGCGGGCGGAGTTCACACCAAAGAACGTCGAAACGCCCGATTTGCGCACCTCGTTGGTGTACCGGTTTCGCGTGGTGGTGGCCGACCCGGACGACGCGTTGCGCCAGGGAATGCCGGTGACGGTGGACGTGGGGACGGGGAGGCGGTGAGCCGTTGAAGCGTTGAAGCGTTGAAGCGTGAAAGCGTGAAAGCGTTAAAACGTTAAAACGGGAAACGGGAGATGGAAACGAACGATATAAGGCAAAGGGTGAGAGCAAGATTATGGCGGACGTGATGGTCTCGTTTGAGAACCTGGAGAAACGATTTCCGGGCGGGGATCGGCCTGCCCTGAGCGGGATCACGGCGCGGATCCGAAGCGGAGTCATTACCGGCCTGGTGGGTCCGGACGGAGCGGGCAAGACCACTTTGATGCGCTTGCTGGCGGGATTGCTCGACCCGACCAGCGGCAAACTGGTGACCGCCACGCGGGACCTGATCGGTTACATGCCGCAAAAATTCGGCCTTTACGAAGATCTTTCCGTGCAGGAGAACCTCGACCTGCACGCGGACCTGAGGGGCGTCGTCGGAGAGGAGCGACGGACGATTTTTCAGCGGTTGCTGGAGTTCACGGACCTGGGCCGGTTCACGAGCCGGTTTGCGGGACGTTTGTCGGGCGGCATGAAACAAAAGCTGGGGCTGGCGTGCGCGCTGCTGGGGCGCCCCCGGCTGCTGCTGCTGGATGAGCCGAGCGTCGGCGTGGACCCGATCTCGCGGCGGGAGCTATGGCGCATGGTCAACGAACTGGCCGGTCAGGGCCTGACGATCGTGTGGAGCACCGCTTACCTGGACGAGGCGGAGCTGTGCCGCGAGGTGTTGCTGCTCAACGAGGGCCGGCTCCTTTTTGCGGGCGAGCCGGCGTCGCTGACGGCGCGGGTGAAGGACCGGTGTTTTCAGATCCGGAACATTGCCGGCAGCCGGCGCGAGGTCCTGGCGCGGGCATTGCGAAGTCCGGCGGTGCTGGACGGAATTATTCAGGGCGCGAACGTGCGGCTGGTGCTGCGGCCGGGCAGGGACCGCGCCGAGCTGGAAGCCGCGGCCGGCGGCTCGCACGCCGGAGTGGCGCCGGTGCCGCCGCGTTTCGAAGACGCCTTTGTCGATGTGTTGGGCGGCGGGCCGGGCGCTGACTCCGCGCTGGCCCGGCAAGTCCAAAGCCGGTCGCGCGACCACGAAACGGTCGTTGAAGCCGTGGGATTGACCAAGCGGTTTGGCAGTTTCGTGGCGGCCGACAACGTCACGTTCTCGGTGAAACAAGGCGAGGTGTTCGGCCTGCTGGGGCCGAACGGCGCCGGCAAATCCACGACTTTCCGCATGATGTGCGGTCTGCTGACGCCCAGCGCCGGCACCGCTCACGTCATGGGCATCGACCTGCGGAAGAGCCCGAGCCGGGCCCGGCAGCGCCTGGGTTACATGGCCCAGAAATTTTCCCTCTACGGCAACCTGACGGTGCGGCAGAACCTGGACTTCTTTTCCGGCGCCTACGGCCTGCGGAACAGCCACCGCAAGGAGATGGTGGAGGCGATGATCAACGTCTTCCACCTGGCGCGTTTTGCCGACAGCTCGGCCGGGGCGTTGCCTCTCGGGTTCAAGCAGCGCCTGGCACTGGCGGCCGCGATGATCCATTCGCCGGATATCGTGTTCCTGGACGAGCCGACCTCGGGCGTTGACCCGGTCAGCCGCCGCGAGTTCTGGAACCACATCAACGGCATCGTCGAGAAAGGCGTCACCGTCGTCGTCACCACCCACTTCATGGAGGAAGCCGAATACTGCGACCGCATCGCGCTGGTGTTTCGCGGGCGCATCATCGCGGCCGGCACGCCCGACACGCTCAAGGCGCAAGCGGCGAGCGAGCAGAACCCCGAGCCCTCGATGGAAGACGCCTTTATCCATTTGGTGCAAGGTGCGAAACAGGAGGCAGCATGAAACCGCCAGCAGCAGCGCGCGGGCAACGCGAGCCACATCCAAGAGGCCTGGAGGGCGAGAGCCGAGGCGACCCTTTGTCTTTCACTTTGTCTTTCACTTTGTCCCGCGCTCGTCCTCTTTCCATGAACCTGAGAGCAATGGCCTCCTCTCCCCGGCCCTCTCCTCCAGTGGAGGAGAGGGAGACAGACTCGACGGAACGGCGGGCCAAAGCGAGTGGACGGGGCGTTTGGTCCCCCTCTCCGCCTCTGGGGGAGAGGGGACAGGGGAGAGGTGGCCCTTATTGTCCGAGAGGTTCAGGCTCCGGATGCGTGGATCTGGATCCAAGCAGGCGTTCTATGCACCGTTTGCCAACGGCCTCCTCTCCCAAGCGGATCGCACCATCGTTTCGGGCAACCCATGATCATCGGCCTTAAAACACGGCGCCTGCTGGCGCTCTGCCGCAAAGAAACGCTGCAGATCCTGCGCGACCCCAGCAGCAACCTGACCGCCTTTGTGCTGCCGTTGATCATGCTATTGATCTTCGGGTACGGCATCAGCCTGGACTCCGCGGGCCCGAGAATTGGCCTGGTGCTCGAAGACACCAGCCCGGAGGCGCGCGAATTTGCCGCCAGCCTGACGGGCACGCCGTACCTGCGCGTCACGCCGGCTTCAACGCGGGCCGAAATGGCGGGGGCGATCACCGAAGGCCGGGTGCGCGGCTTCGTGGTGGTGCCGCAGGACTTCGCCGCGAAGCTGGCGCGCGGCACCGAAAGCGCGCCGCTGCTGATCGTCACGGACGGCGCGGAGCCGAACACAGCCAACTTTGTGGAGAACTATGTCCGCAGCGCGTGGGACGGGTGGCTGCGGGAACGGAGCGCGAAACGCGGCCAGCCCGCGCAGGCCCGCGTCACGCTCGAGCCGCGGTTCTGGTTCAATCCCTCGGCCGAGAGCCGCAACTACATTATCCCGGGATCGATCACGGTCATCATGACGGTTATCGGGGCGTTGCTGACCTCGCTGGTGGTCGCGCGCGAATGGGAGCGGGGCACGATGGAGGCGCTGCTGGCCTCGCCGGTGAGCCGCCGCGACCTGTTGCTGAGCAAGCTGATCCCGTACTACGCGCTGGGAATCATTTCGCTGCTGATCTGCGTCGCGGTGGCGGTGTTCGGCCTGCGCGTGCCGTTCCGGGGTTCGGTGCTCGTGCTGTGGCTGACGGGCTCCCTGTTCCTGGGCAGCGCGCTGGGGCTCGGGCTGTTGCTGTCGACGGCTACGCGCAACCAGTTCAACGCCGCCCAGGCCGCGCTGAACGCGGCGTTTTTGCCGGCCGTGATTCTCTCCGGGTTTATCTACGAGATCGGAAGCATGCCGCCGGTCATCCGCGGGGTGACCTACCTGGTCCCGGCCCGCTATTTCGTCACCGCCATGCAAACGCTGTTCCAGGCCGGCCAGGTCTGGCCGGTGCTGGCACACAGCCTCGCGTTTCTGGCGATCGCGTCCGCGGTGTTCCTCGGCCTGACCGCGCTCAAAACCCGCCGCAAGCTCGAATAATTCCAACCCATGGTTTTTCACCGCATCGCCGCGCTGGTGCTTAAGGAACTGCAGACCATCCTGCGGGACCGGCAGGGCCGTTTGCTGCTGGTCGGCCCGGTGGTGCTGCAGTTGGCGGTGTTCCCCTTCGCCGCGACCCTCGAAGTTAAGAACAACACGCTGGGAATTTTCAACGAAGACGCCGGCCCGGAATCGGCGGAGCTGATTCAGCGCCTGAGCCGGGCCCGGGCCTTTACCCGAATCCTCTACCTGCACAGCGAGGCGGACCTGAAGCGGGCGATTGACGAACAGCGCGCGTTGCTGGTGCTGCGGATGCCGGCGGACTTTTCCCGCGCCGTCAGGGCGGGCCGGCCGGTGGCGCTGCAGGTCGCCCTCGACGGACGGCGCTCGAACAGCGCCCAGGTCGCGCTGGGGTACATCAGCCGCATCGTCGCGGACTACGCTGATGGCGTCACGTCCCTCTCGCCCGCCGCAGCCGTTTCCGAGATCACGGTGCGGCACTGGTTCAACGCCAACCTGGATTACGTTCACCACATCATCCCGAGCCTGGTCGCGATTATCACTACCATCAGCACGCTGGTGGTCACTTCGCTCTCGGTGGCGCGCGAGCGCGAGCACGGCACCTTCGACCAACTGCTGGTCTCGCCGTTGACACC
>DATDCV010000202.1:0-12573 GCA_036524155.1 Verrucomicrobiia bacterium | reverse complement strand
CGAGACGCCCGCGCCACAATCCCCTAACGAGAACTGCGGCGGCGGCGGGCCGTCACCGGGTTCCTGAGGCCCCTGATTGGTCAGTTGCCGCCGGCCCCGGCGGTGGAGGTTGAAACCTCTGAGCAGCAGCGTGAGGCCAATCCAGCCCAGCACCACGGCCAGCGGGTAAGCCAGCAGGCGCGGTAGCAATGCGAAAATCCCTGCCAACACCACCGACAGCACTCCGGCGATCAGCATCAGTCGTGCTTCCACCGGCTCCAACGCCCGGTGGTTGGTAATCGCGGCGCCAATCGCGTTACCAATGCGAATGGTTCCGGCGGCGGCGCGTCCGGCGCTCGCCCGGCCAAGCGGCATTAGCGGGCGCGGGGACTGAGGGCGGCCCGGCGCGCGGATCTTTCGTTTCGCGTCCAGGACGATTTCCGTCGCGTTCGTCAGATCCTGCAGGTACATGTCCTCCATCTGCCGGGCAAAATCGGCGTTTTCGATCACCGCATCCAGCTCGCAATTGCCGAACCAGCTCGCGACATTCAGGTTCGTCGAACCGACGCGCGCCCAGATCCCGTCGGCCACCGCGGTCTTCGCGTGCAGCATCGTGCCGTTCCACTCGAAGATGCGGACGCCGGCCTTCAGCAGCGGGCGGTAGCCTGCCCGGGACAAAAGTTTAACCAGGGGGATATCGGAAGCGCTGGGCACCAGCAACCGCACGTCCACCCCCTGATGAGCCGCGGCTTGCAAGGCCTGCGCGTAACCGGTCGTCCCCGCGTAATAGGCGTCCGTCAGCCACACTCGCTTTCGGGCGAGGGCGGCGACGATTTGATCCATCCGGAGCATGCCGGCGGTGGCGGGCACGCTGGCCACGATCCGCAGGCTCACCTCGCCGGCGGGAACCAGCGCGGCGGCATTGACGATTTGATCCTCCGGAATGGCTTCGCCGGTCATTGCCCAAATCTGCGCAAACGCGCGTTCGATTTCCGCCACCGCCGGGCCGCGCACTTCGATGCCGGTGTCGCGCCAGGGCTCGAGTTTTTTCTTCGGATCCCCGGCCCACATCTGGCCGACGCACAGGCCGGTGACAAACCCGACTTGCCCATCGACCGTGAGCATCTTTCGGTGGTCGCGCGAAATCCACCCGAACGGAGCCTCCAGGCGCGGCGGATTGTAGCACCGGACCTCGACGCCGGCCGCGCGCAACCGGGCCCAGAACTTTCCGGAGGTCTTGCCAAAGCCCCCCAACCAATCGTAGAGGATCCGCACGCACACACCGGCGCGCGCCTTTGCGCTCAGCGCTTCGGCGAACTCCTCCCCGGTCCGGTCTTCGCGAATGATGTAACTCTCAAAATGGACCTGGTGGCGGGCGGCGGCGATGGCCTCGAGCCAGGCCGGGTAATTCTCGCGCGCGTCGCGGAGCAGCCGGACGCTGTTGCCATCGATCAAGGGCGCCCCCGCGGCGCGCGCCAGCGCCTGGTCCGTAATGACGCGGGCGGACAACGCGAGATCACGCTCGGTTTGTTCCGGTTGCCCCGTAGCGTTCATTCCTCAGGTCGCGTTAATGACGGTGCTGAATTCGGCAAATCAAACACATCGGCCAGGGGCTGTAAAGGACCGCCGTGTTTGCCAGCCAGCAATTCTCATTTTGGCGTGGCGTGGGCGTCTCGCCCGCGAGCTCCTGGGGCGTCCCCGCCCCTTTTAGCCTCGATCGGCGGGACGCCGACCGAACCCGCGGGCGAGACGCCCACGCCACAATCCCAGAATGAGAACTGCCGTTTGCCAGCGACGCGTTCCAAACCTAAACTGTCGCTCCAGACAATGCATCAAGTTTCCTTCCTGCAAGACCTGGCGGTGGTCATGATCGTGGCCGCGGTGGTGACGGTGATTTTTCACCGTCTCAGGCAACCGGTGGTTCTGGGCTACATCATCGCGGGGGTCATCATCGGCCCGCATACGCCGCCGGCCGCGCTCATCCACGACATTGATACGTTGGCGGAGTTGGGAATTATTCTGCTCATGTTTTCCCTCGGGCTGGAGTTCAACCTGCGCAAGCTGACCAAGGTCGGGGTGCCGGCCGTGATCGCGGCGCTGATGGAGATTCTGTTGCTGTTCTGGGTTGGCTATGAGATCGGCCGTTTCTTCAACTGGAGCCTGCTGGACAGCATTTTTCTTGGGGCGATGCTGTCGATGTCCTCCACCACGGTGATCATCAAGGTGCTGGGGGAATTGGGCAAAATGAAGGAGCGCTTTGCGCAACTAATCTTCGGCATCCTGATCCTCGAGGACATCCTGGGCATCGCCATGATCGCGCTCTTATCCGGGGTCGCGACGACGGGCAAGCTGAGCGTGGGGGACGTCGGGGCGACCATGGGCAAGTTGGGGATGTTCCTGGCGGTGACACTGGTCGTGGGGCTGATCACCGTGCCGCGCTTGATCGGCTACGTGGCGCGTTTCAAGAGCAACGAGATGCTGATCATCACGGTGTTGGGCTTGTGTTTCGGAGTGTCGCTGCTGGCGGCGAAACTGGGTTACAGCGTGGCGCTCGGAGCGTTCATCATCGGGGCGGTCATCGCCGAGGCGCGGGAGATCCATCGCGTGGAGGCTCTGTTGGAACCGGTGCGCGACATGTTCAGCGCGATCTTTTTCGTGGCGATCGGGTTGCTGATCGATCCCGCGATGTTGTTGCTCCACTGGCGGCCGGTCGTGGTCATCACGCTGGCGGTGATTGGAGGCAAAGTGTTGGCCTGCTCTTTCGGGGCGTTCGTGGGCGGCAACGATACTCGCACTTCGTTGCGGGTCGGCATGGGCCTGGCGCAAATTGGCGAGTTTTCCTTCATCATCGCCTCGCTCGGCTTGACGCTCAAAGTCACGAGCGATTTCCTGTATCCGATCGCCGTGGCGGTCTCGGCCATTACGACCCTGTTGACTCCATACCTGATCAGAAGCGCTGACGGGCTGGTGGGTTGGTTTGATCGGGTGGCGCCAAAGCCAATCGTTAACAGCCTGGACCTCTACACCCGCTGGGTTGGGCAACTCGGGGCCTCGAAGCATCACAGCCTGGCCTCGCGGTTGATCCGGCGCTGGTTTTGGCAAATGGCGCTTAACGCCGTGTTGGTGGCGGCGGTGTTTATCTCGGCGGGGTTCCTGGACCACCGCCGGCCAGGCTGGCTGAAGAACCTCGGGCTGGGGGACGAAGGGCTAAAGGCCGCGCTCTGGCTGGCCGCCGTGGTGGTTTCCCTGCCCCTTCTCATTGCCACCTTCCGAAAACTTCAAGCGGTCGGCCTGCTGATCGCTGAAACGAGCGTGAGTCAGCAGACCGGCCGCGAGCGGACGGCCGCCATTCGCAACGTCGTGGCACAAGTCGTGCCCATCGCGGGCGCTCTGGTCCTTGGATCGTTCGTGTTGGCCCTCAGCTCGACGCTGCTGCCGAGCTTCGAGGTGTTCGCGGTGCTGCTGGCCATCGCCGCGGTCATCACCTGGCTTCTCTGGCGGTCGTCGATCAGGATCTATTCCAAGGCGCAGGCGGCGCTCGAGGAAACCTTCGCCCGACCACCGGCGCCAAGCCCGCCGCATGATCGCGAACTGCCGTCGCTGCTCCGGGAAGCAGACCTGGAAGTCGTCACGATCGCCGCGGGCTCCGCCGCGGCGCGCAAACTTATCGGTGAACTCGAGCTGCGCACGCAGACCGGCGCGAGCATCGTCGGCATCGAACGCAACGGCACGAAGCTCATCAATCCCGGCCCCGATGAAGATCTCCGGGAAGGGGACCAGGTCCTCCTGCTGGGCACTCGGCCGCAGATTGATTCCGCCAAGGCCGCTCTGGGAAAGCGGGCTTGAGCGTCAGGCCGGCGCCGGGGGCGGGATATGTGTTGCATAATGCGAGGGTAAGCGCAGGTTATGGCGTATTACCGGCAGTGACGCAAACAATGGTACCTAAACGTCAGCCTGTTGACGCCGGGAGCACCCCCCGGGAAGAAGGACACTCATTGGGCCTGGACCGCTGGCGCAGCGTTGAGTCGATCCCTTCATACGAACCGCGTGGTGGAGGCTTCCTTTCCGTCAACCGTTCGACAAGGGCCTCCTCTCCCCGGCCCTCTCCTCCACGGGAGGAGAGGGGGTCGGGCCCCCCACGCGCAGAACCCATAAGCCCTCAGTGGGCGACTGAACACCCCGAATTCGCTGGGCACACGGCCAGGACCTGTCTCCGCCTGATGCTTGTGATCAGCCTTTTAGGCCTGACTGGTTTCTTGACGGCGTGCAAAGGCATTGCCACTAAAGGAGAAAAGGAGGCACGCCAGCAGGTTCGGGATGCGGCGGCGACTTACCGCCCGGGGGGTCATAAGCCCGAGCTTCCCGCTCTAACTGCGAATTCGGCGTTGAGCAACTTTCTGACTTTTGCGCTGCTAAACCAGCCGGCGGTCGAAGCGGCTTATTACGACTGGCTGGCTTCGGTGGAGCGCATCACCACCGCGCGCTCCGCTCCGGATCCGCAACTCACCTTCCAGATGGACATCGCAAACGTCGTAAGTTCGGTTATGCCCGGGCTGATGGCCAATGTTCCCTGGCCGGGCAAACTCCGGGCGGGCGCCGAGGCGGCCTCCGCGGAAAGCCAGGCCAGGTATTATACGTTTCAGTCGGCCGTCCTCCGCAGCGCTTTCGACGTTAAGCGGGCTTACTATCAGCTCCATTTCCTGGCCGAGAAGATCCGCGTGAACCGGGATAACCTGGACCTGTTGGCGGGGCTCGAAAAGCTCGCCCGGGCGCAAAACGAGGTCGGCAAAGTGACGCTGCAGGATGTTCTGCGCGCGCAAATCGAGCAGGAGCGTGTACGCACCGAAATTGAAAACCTGCAGGATTCACAAACCTCGCTCGTGGCTCAGTTCAAGGCTGCGCTGGGGTTGAAAGCCCAGGACCCGGCCCCGCCAATTCCGCAACATTTCGAATCCACACCCATGGATCTGACCTCCGATAAGCTCTATGAGATGGCCATGGCCCGGAACACGCGGCTCAAAGCGCTCGAAGCCGATGTCCGTGCCGCCGACGCCGCCATTCTCCTGGCTCGAAAGGCGCGCTGGCCTGATTTCAGCCTCGGGTTTATGGCCGACGTTCAGATGAACCCCACCCTTTATCGGGTGCCCGGAGGTCCCGCCACACTGTCGCTGCCAATTTGGAGGGATAAGATCGCCGCGCAAATCGCCGAGGCCCAAGCCAATAAACGCTCGGCCGAGGCCCGGCTTTCGGACGAGCAGATCGCACTGGCGGTGGACTTTGCGGACCGGAGCTATCTCTACCGGGAGGCGACGCGCAACCTGGCGCTGCTAAACGACCAGCTCCTGCCCAAAGCCCGCCAGTCGCTCGAGGTCGCGCGCTCCGGCTATCTGGCCGGCCAGATTGATTTCTTCAACCTGACAGACACCGAGCGGACTTTGCTCGGCTTCGAACTGGACCGGGTGGAAGCCGCGACCCAGCGGGAGATTACCCTGGCTGAGCTTTCACTCATCATCGCCGGCATGCCACCCGCCAGCGCTTCCATGGGCTCGAAACCCGCCGGCGTGCCTCGCGGCAAATCCCCTGCCTCGAGGAAGATGACCGGAGGCATGTAAGGTCTGTCGATTCGATCACTTCTTATGCACTTCAAAGTCTTAAGTTCAAAGGCGCTGATTTTGCCGCTGCTGGCCGTTCTGCTGGCGGCTGGCGCCGGATTGCTATTGGCCGGCTGCGGGCGGGCCCAGGAACCGGCCGCGCCCGAAACCGCCGCCCGGACGCTTTACACGTGTGGCATGCACCCTCAAGTCGTTCAGGAAAAACCCGGCAATTGCCCGATCTGCGGGATGAAACTCACGCCGGTGAGGAAACAGGCCACAAACGCCACCGCTCAACCCGGCACCTCTGCGGTTTCGGGCGAGCGCAAGGCTAAGTATTACAAATCCACCATGATGCCGGGCGAGATCAGCCCCACGGCACGCAAGGACAGCATGGGAATGGACATGGTCCCGGTCTACGAGGATGAGGCCGCCGCGGCGGAGTCGCAGACGATCGCGATCGACCCGGTGACCACGCAAAACATGGGCATCCGCACCGCTGTCGTCGCGCGGGGGCCGCTGCGACGGATCATTCGCACGGTCGGCGCTGTCGATTACAACGAAACGGCGCTGGAGGAGGTCACGACTAAGTTCAAGGGCTGGGTGGAGAAACTCTATGTGGATGCGATGGGCCAGCAGGTGCACCGCGGCGACCCGTTGTTTGAGATTTACTCGCCGGACCTTTACAGCGCGCAGCGGGAATACCTGCTTGCGATTGCGCAGGGAACCAATGTTCCCGACGGAGCGTTGCTCAAGCTCAGCGCGGGCACCAAGCTGCGATTCTTCGACATATCCGCCGAACAAATCGCCGAACTGGAGCGCACGGGGCAGCCGAGCAAAACCTTGCGAATCCTCGCGCCCATGGACGGGGTTGTGGTCGAAAAGATGGTGGTTCAGGGCCAAATGGTTGAGCCGGGGATGAAGATCTATCGGTTGGCGGATTTGGGCCTGGTATGGGTGCAAGCCCAGATTTACGAACAGGACCTGGGCTACGTTAAATTGGGCCAGGAGGCCACGGTCACGCTCTCTTATCTGCCCGACCGCGAGTTTCGCGGGCGAGTCACCTACATCTATCCGACCGTGGACGAAAAGACCCGCACCGCGCGCGTCAGGATGGAGTTTCACAACCCGGGCTTCTTTTTGAAGCCGGGCATGTTCGCAACCGTCCAGGTGGCTTCCGAACTGGACCCGTCGGTGTTGCTGGTCCCGGACATGGCCATCTTGCGCAGCGGCGAGAAGAACACGGTGTTTGTTGCCTTGCCGGAGGGCCGATTCGAGCCGCGCACTGTTGCCCTTGGGCCGCAGGCCGAAAACGACACGTATCAAGTCCTCAGCGGCTTAAGCGAAGGCGAACGAATCGTCACCTCGGGCCAGTTCATGCTGGACTCAGAAAGCCAACTCCGCGAAGCGATCCAAAAGATGCTCGAACCGCGCCCGAACCCCGCAGCGGCGCCACGTGGTGAGCCTGCCGGCACCGCTTCCACTTCCGCGCCGCAAGACACCAACGCGCCGCCAGACATGGCAGTGAAATACATCTGCCCGATGCCGGAACATGTCTCTATCCAATACGACCATCCCGGCAAATGCTCGATCTGCGGGATGACGCTCGTGCCCGTTTCGGAGGCGGCGCTCCAAAGGCTCCAGCCCGGCGGCAAGCTGCTCTACTACACCTGTCCCATGCCGGAGCACAGCGACGTGCGCTCCGACAGGCCGGGCAAGTGCCCGAAGTGTGGGATGACGCTAATTCCGATCATGGAAGCGCCGCCCCTTCAAAACGCCGCCACCAATCAACCCGGCTCTCCCAAGAGCGAGGCCCCCGCCACACTCTATACCTGCCCGATGGCGGCGCACGCCGACGTGGTATCGGATAAATCCGGCAAATGCCCGAAATGCGAGATGGATTTGGTGCCGACCGGCACAGTGCCTCACGGAAAAATCGCGGAAGAAAACTGGCACAAAATGCACAATGAGGGTCGTGAGAGCGTAGAGCGTTAGAGCGTAGAGAGCGTTGCCGGATTGCAGTCGGTTGGTGGTCGAATAAACCGTATGAGAATCAAAGATTATAAAGAGCTGCGGGTTTATAGGTTAGCCTATGATTCCGCGATGGAGATTTTCCAATTGAGTCGCAAATGGCCCTCGGAGGAGAAGTTTGCATTGATCGATCAGATTCGGAGGTCCTCTCGGTCTGTTTGTACGAACATCGCTCCCACGCTCCACGCTCCTAACGTTCCACCCTCCTAAATGCTCCACGACTCATGCTCCAGGGCATCATAGATTTTTCACTCAAGAACAAGTTCATCGTTCTGCTGGGGACGATCGCGCTGGTGTTGGGTGGAGGTTATGCGGTGAAGAACATCCCGCTGGACGCCATCCCTGATCTGTCCGACGTGCAGGTGATCGTCTATACCGAGTGGCCGGGCCAGGCGCCGCAAATCGTCCAGGACCAGGTCACCTATCCGCTCACCACCAAGATGCTCTCGGTGCCCAAGGCGAAAGTCGTGCGCGGGTACTCGTTCTATGGCTTTTCGTTCGTCTATATCATTTTCGAGGACGGTACGGATCCTTACTGGGCGCGCAGCCGCGTGCTCGAATATCTCAGTGGCCTGAGCGGCCGGTTGCCTTCCGGCGTGTCTCCCAGCCTCGGACCGGACGCGACGGGTGTCGGCTGGGCATTCATGTATTCCATCAACTCCACCAACCGCGATCTTGCTGAGCTTCGCTCGATGCAAGACTGGTATCTGCGCTACCAACTCGCCTCGGTGGAAGGCGTCTCCGAGGTCGCGTCGGTCGGCGGCTTCGTAAAGCAATACCAGATCACCGTCGATCCGACCAAGCTGCGCGCCTACAACCTCTCCATCTCCGAAGTCGCCATGGCGGTCAAGCGCAGCAACGGCGAGGTGGGCGGCCGTTCCATTGAACTCTCCGAAAAGGAGTTCATCCTCCGCGTGCGAGGTTACGTTCAGAAATTAGAGGACTTGCGCAAAATCGCCGTGGGCGTGGGCGATAAGGGAGTGCCGATCCTCCTCGGGCAGGTCGCCAACGTGGAACTTGGCCCGGATATGCGCCGGGGGATTGCCGAGCTCAATGGCGAGGGCGAAACGGTCGGTGGCGTTGTCGTCGTGCGCTACGGCGCCAACGCCCGCCAGGTTATTCTCGATGTGAAGAAGAGGCTGGACGTGGCCATGAAGGGCCTGCCGGCGGATGTGAAGTACAGCATCGCGTACGACCGGAGCGCGCTCATCAACCGCGCGGTCAGGACCCTCGAAGAGAAGCTCATCGAGGAAAGCATCGTCGTGGCCCTGGTCTGCATCGCCTTCCTGATGCACCTCCGCAGCGCCCTGGTGGCCATCCTGATTTTACCCATCGCGGTGCTGATGTCCTTTCTCATCATGTTCGGCCAGGGCATCAGCTCCAACATAATGTCACTCGGCGGCATCGCCATCGCCATCGGCGCCATGGTGGATGCCGCCATCATCATGATCGAAAATGCGCATAAGCACATGGAGCATGACCAGGGCAAGAAACCCCACTGGGACATCATCCGCGACGCCGCTGTCGAGGTCGGCCCGACGCTGTTCTATTCATTGCTGGTCATCACTGTCTCCTTCTTCCCGATCTTCATGTTGACGGAGCAGTCCGGCCGAATGTTCAAGCCCCTGGCCTTCACGAAGACTTACTCGATGGGCGCGGCGGCCATCCTCTCGATCACGCTGGCGCCGATTCTCATGGGCTTTTTCATTCGCGGCAGAATTCCACGCGAGGAGAAAAACCCCCTCAACCGCTTTCTCATTTGGCTTTATCATCCCGTGATTGATTTCGTCATCAAATGGCGTTGGCCGGTCGTCTTCACTGCGGCGGCACTCATCGTCTGGGTGTTTTTCCCCTGGAACAAACTGGCCGCTCGGTTGTTGCCCAACGGCCCGGTCAAAGAATGGGCTTTCAAGCTTGGGAAATACTTCCCTTACCAGAACATCGGCCACGAATTCATGCCCTCGCTTTACGAAGGCGACCTCCTCTACATGCCCACCACCTTCCCCGGCATGTCGCCCACCAAAGCGCGTGAGGTCCTGCAAACCACCGACAAGCTGATCCGCCGTTTCCCCGAAGTTCATCATGTCTTCGGCAAAGTCGGGCGCGCCGAGACGGCGACCGATCCCGCTCCCATGGACATGATCGAGACGACGATCATGCTCAAGCCTGAGGAAGAATGGCCGAAGGTGGACATCAAGGACGAGAACGGAAAAGTCATCGCTCATCGCCGCCGTACAGCCGAGGAGCTCAGCGACGCCATGGACGCGGCGGTGAAAATTCCCGGCCTGAACAACGCCTGGACCATGCCCATCGCGACGCGCATCGACATGCTGGCCACTGGCATCAAGACCCCCGTGGGCATCAAGGTCGCCGGCCCGGACCTGGCCGAACTGGAGCGGGTGGCCTCGGAGATTGAGGCGGTGGTAAAAGGCGTGCCGGGCACGCTCAGCGCGTTTGCGGAGAGGACCATGGGCGGCAATTACATCCAGTTCAACATCGACCGGGATGCCATCGCCCGTTACGGCCTGACCCTGGGCGACGTGCAAGACGTGCTCGAAGTCGCCCTGGGGGGCATGCCCTTGACCACTACGGTCGAGGGGCTCGAACGCTATGCCGTGAATCTCCGCTACAGCCGCGACTTCCGGGAGAACCTCGGCGCCCTGCGCGAGATCGTCGTGCCTACTCCGACTGGCGCGCAAATCCCCCTGGGCCAGCTCGCTAAAATCGAGACCGTGCATGCCCCGATGGGAGTCAAGAGCGAGGGCGCGATCCCCAACGCCTGGATTTACGTCGATGTCAAAGGCATCGACATCGGCACCTACGTCCAAATGGCTATGCGCGCGGTGAACGAGGCGAGCGCCAAGGGTGCGATAAAACTGCCCAGCGGCTACAATATCTTCTGGAGCGGCCAATACGAATACATGCTTCGTGCGAACCAGCGCCTGATGATCGCCGTGCCGCTCACGTTGCTCATCGTCATTCTGATCATTTACTTGAACACACGTTCGGCCATCAAGACCGCCATTGTCATGCTGGCCGTGCCCTTCTCACTCGTCGGGGCGGTCGGCATTCTGGCCTTGCTTCACTACAACCTGAGCGTGGCGGTTTGGGTTGGGATCATCGCCCTGGCCGGCCTGGACGCGGAAACGGGCGTCGTGATGCTGCTCTACCTTGACCTCGCGCATGATGAGTGGGCCAAAAAAGGCCGCCTGCGCACCGTGGTGGATCTGCGCGATGCGATCTATCACGGCGCCGTCAAGCGCGTCCGGCCCAAAGCCATGACCGCCTGCGTTATCATCGCCGGCCTCGCCCCAATACTGTGGAGTCACGGCACCGGGGCTGACGTGATGAAACGCATCGCCACGCCGATGGTCGGCGGCGTGGTCACCTCCACCATCATGGAGTTGCTGGTTTATCCCGCCATCTATTATCTGTGGCGCTCGCGCGGGCTTAAGAGCGCTCCGCCGGGACTTCCGGCGGCCGCTCTGCCCGAACCTTAACTTGACGCACCCCGGGAACCAACGGTGCCGGGCAATGCCTCGCATTAACACCCCCGTTCAGCGCTCATCATCATCCCGCACCTCCTGATGGCTCCTGGGCTTGCGGTCGGAACGGACCATGAGGGAATCGAGATTCTATAGCGTATTAAGGGGTAGAACACGGCGGGGAAACCCGACCGAAAAACAAAGAAAGATCCAACAACGAAGTTTATGAGAGCGTTAAATCAATTCCTGTTCGCTTCGGCAATTGCAGTTACGCTGGGTTTCGCGTGCCTGGCGAACGCGCAGTACAAACCAACCAGCGACGACGGTATCACCGCTTCGCCCCGGGTCCGTCAGCAACTCGACGAACGGATGGCCACCGCGCGTCAAACCGCGCCGGCGACTGTCGTCGCTGCTACCCGTCGGCCGTCCGGCTTGGCCGGTGTTGCGGCCTCACCGAAGGTCCGCCAAATGCTGGCCGAACCGAGGGTTTTTATCCACAGCACACCTCCAATCGAAGTCCTCACGGCCGGCTATCGGGCTACTGGCTCGGATGGCATCACGGCCCCGCCCAAACTGCGCCAGCAAATCGATGAGCGCTCCGCGAGTGCCCCGGTTTCCCTGTCGCCTGCTTTGCCTCATAGATTCACGAAAAACTGACTTCCCGAGCCCGATGAAAAGACTGAGAATAATAAACGTAGTAATCTTGTGAGGGCATTTAGCGCATGAATTCAGACAAACAACCTGATAGTGATGCACACCTTCGCGCGGTTCTCGGCGAGTGGAAAGTAGACGCTCCGCTGCCGCCGCGGTTTCAGGAGCAGGTGTGGCAACGGATCGCGGCGGCTGAGGCGCCGTCCCGATCCGCCTTCTGGCCATCGGTCATTGGCTTGCTGGAAGGTGTGCTGCCGCGTCCTAAAGTCGCGTTTTCGTATGTCGCGGCCCTGGCAGTTTTGGGTGTGGTAGCGGGTTCGGTGACGGCGCAACTTGAAAGCGCTCATCTCATCGCGAACTTGAGCGCGCGCTACGTCCAGTCCGTGGACCCTTACCACGCCGAGGCCGCGCTCCCATGAAGAAGGGCGGATTCATTCTGTCGTTGGGCCTGTTGATGGGCACGGCGGCGTTTTGCGGCTTTTATTATCTCGGCACGGCTTCATGCCGTCACATGATGCACGAGCCGCAACCGGAGCTGGCGTGGCTCAAGAGCGAGTTTGGCGTCTCGGAAGCCGAGTTCGCGCGCATCACGGCGCTGCACGAGGCCTACCTGCCGCGGTGCGCCGAACGCTGTCAGGTGATCGAAGACCAGAACCGCAGGCTGAGGGAGTTGCTCGCCCAGAACCCCGCGGTGACCTCTGAAATCCAAAGCCTGCTCACGGAGCGCGCCAGGACCCGCGCACAATGCGAGGCGGAAATGCTGAAGCACTTCGAGGAAGTCAGCCGCGCCATGCCCGCCAAGCAGGGCCGGCGTTACCTCGAGTGGGTCCGGGAAC
>DATDCV010000201.1:0-2801 GCA_036524155.1 Verrucomicrobiia bacterium | reverse complement strand
ATAGTAATTGGCCAAAGCGAGCCGTGTTTGCGGCGTGTCTGCCAGTAGGGGGTTCATCGGCAAAGCCGCGGGGTCATAGAGCCGGTTGGTTTCCCAAACCACATGCGGACCGTTGTCGCCCAGGAGCAGACAGAGCGGCTGGTCGGGGTGTTCGCGGACGTGCCCGGCCAGGAACGCATCGACCCTCCCGGTATCCATCCCCTCGTCGCGGTAGCGGCGGAACTTGGGATCGGTGGGGAGGGTGGCGCGCAGGGTTTCCCAACCGAACACGGACGCGGGACGCACATCGGTTTTGTTGACTGCGACGACCCGGTAGCCGAGCGGCTTGAGGTAGTCGGGCAATGATCTGATGCCGGGCCGGCAATCGGTGTGATTGCCCATCGTGCCGTTGCGCTGCGGCCAGAGCCCGGTGAACATGGCCGCGCGCGACGGCGAACAGGTTGGCGAGGCGGCGAAGACGCGATTGAACTTCATGCCCTCGCGGGCCAACGAATCCAGGTTGGGTGTGCGCACCACCGGATTGCCGTAGCAGCCCGCGTAATCCACCCCATGATCGTCCGAGAGGAACAACACAATGTTTGGCCGGGAAGAGGCGACCCGGGATGGTCCCGGGTCGGCTGCCACACGGTTGGCCTGGGCCGGCGCGTGCACTTGCCCGGCCAACAGAGCCGAGCCAAGGACGCAAAAGAAGAGAGTGACGCTTTTCATCGCGAGTTAATTGCCTGCTGCCAGTAAAGCACCGGGAAGCACTGGCGCTCAATACTGTAAAACTGAGGGATCGGGCCTTGCGGACGCGCCGCGCCAGGCGATGCTCACGCGGCATCGCGGTGGTCCCGGAGCCCGGCTAACGCACTTGCCGTGAACCGCAGCGCAGAAGAGAGAAAGGGCCTCCTCTCCCCGGCCCTCTCCTCCAAGGGAGGAGAGGGAGAAAGCAAGCGGCGGGATGTAACAACTGACGGCCGCGTTGTGTCCCCCTCTCCGCCTCTGGGGGGAGAGGGGACAGGGGAGAGGTGGCACTTGGTCTGCGGGATGTTCATGGTCCCAATGCAGGCGCGAACGCGAAGGGAGGCTTGCACTCTGAAAAAAGGCTGACTCTTTCCCCCTCCGCCAACCGGTGGACCTTCAGCTCAACCACGCGGTCCCGCCAAAATTCAGAGTTGTGCGGCTCGGAGTATATAGCAACATGTGACCGCAGCCGTGAGCCGCCTTCAATCCATCAAACCATGAAGAAGAATCTGAATCTCAATCGTCGTCATTTTCTGCAACAGACCCTGACCGTGGCCGGCGCGGCCGCGGGGACGCAACTGATCCACCTGCCCGGCCTGCTCGCGGCGCCAGCGCCCAGCGCCAAGCTCGGCGTTGCCGTCGTCGGGGTCGGCGGCATGGGCGGCGTCAGCTTCGGCGCGGCGATGGGCGAGCACCTCGTCGCGATCTGTGATGTGGACGAAAACGTCACCGCCAAGGCGCTGAAGGAATTCAGCAGTAAGCAACCAGGCAAACCAGCACCGAAGGTCTATTACGACTACCGGAAAATGCTCGAGGAGTGCCACAAAGACCTGGACGCGGTCTTGATTGCGACGCCGGACCATAACCACGCCCCGGCGGCCATCCGCGCGATCCGCCTGGGCAAGGCCACCTTTTCCCAAAAGCCGCTCGCGCATAATATTTACGAGTGCTACGCGCTGGCCAAGGCGGCCCGCGAAAAGAAGGTCCTCACCCAGATGGGCAACCAGGGCCATTGCAGCGAGACGGTGCGCATGGCCTGCGAGTACATCTGGGCCGGAGTGATCGGCAACGTGACGGAGACTCACTCCATCCTGGGGCGCAACTTCGGCGGCAGCGGCGGCCGGCCGGCCCCCAAACCGGTTCCGGCGAGCCTGCATTGGGACGAGTGGCTCGGCCCCGCTCCCTTTCGCAATTACCATGACGGCCTCCACACTTTCAGTTGGCGAAACTGGCGGCATTTCGGCACCGGCACCATCGGCGACATGGCCTGCCACAATCTCGATGCTGTTTTCTGGGCGCTCAAGATTGGCCAGGCGAAGACCTTCACCGTCGAATGCCTCAACACCCGCGGCGGCAGCGAAGAGATGTATCCGCAGGACAACGTCGTCCGCTACGAGGTCCCGGCCCGCGGCGACATGCCGCCGGTGAAGATCCATGTTTACGATCACCAGAGCCTGAAGCCGGCGATCATGAAGGACGCCGAGAAGAAGTACGAAACCAAGTTTGAGGAATGCACGCTCTTCGTCGGCGACAAGGGCTTGTTCCGGACGACCGGTACCTGCGGTTCCTTGGGATTCCTGCCGGAGGACAGGCGCACCGAGGTCCCCGTGCCGGCGAAAGTTCTGCCCCGCGCTCACGGCGGTCCCATCGAGGATCTCTTCTACGCCTGCAAGAACGGCACGGTCCCATGCTCCAACTTTCCGGACGCGGCCGCTCCGCTCACGTCTTTTGCGCTGGCCGGCCACCTTGCCCAGTTCGCCGGCGTCGGCCAAAAACTGCAGTGGGACGTCGAGAACATGAAGTGCACGAACCGGCCGGACATCAACCGCTTCGTGCGCCGCACCTACCGGCCCGGTTGGGAAGTGTGAGCCCTCGCCGGGAAACGGCGCGCGGACTTTAGTCCGCAGCAACGTTCGAAATAATTTGAATCGCAGGCCTTCCCGTTGTCGGTCATCGCTGCGGACTGAAGTCCAACGTCACTAGGAATTGGTGCGGTTTTGGGAGAGTTTTTTGCGTGCTGCGGCGCGGGATCCCTTGAGTGTCGGAAAGTCCTTTTGGAACGACCGGAGGGCTCT
>DATDCV010000200.1:0-2976 GCA_036524155.1 Verrucomicrobiia bacterium | reverse complement strand
TTACGGACCGAATTCCTATCGTAATTTTTCCGTTATGTTGAGTGGTCAATAATGTGGAGTTAAGGCATCAAACCTCACACTGGCGGGCTCGGACCGTGTGTTGAACTCCACATAATTGACAGAACCTGCGAGCGCACGGTTTCGTTTTCGGATGAAAACGACACCTCTAACTCCTTTTCACCAGCGCCACCCGCGAGCCTTGCGACGTTGGCGCACGTTTCAGATCTTCGGCGTTCATGTGGACGATTTCGTACGGTGGCTTTGCGACCGTGGTTACTCGGACACAACCGTTAGCCAATACACCGTAAGCGTCATGCCAAGCACCCTGCTGAGAAATCTGGTTTTTCGGGAGTTGTAGGACTCAGAGCGGGTATCGCTCTGACAATTAGGATGCTTTTCGGAGAAGTTGCGGCTTGCCCCAGACACCCGGCAGGATCTCGGGCACTTGCTGGATGGTCATCTGAGGCAAACGCGTCAGCACGTCTCGGAGGTAGGCGTAGGGATTGACGCCTCGGCGGCGGCAACTCTCGATGATCGTATAGACGATGGCGCTGCGAGCCCCGGCTTGGGCTTCGCCAATAAAGAGCCAGTTCTTCTTGCCGAGCGCGGTGGGACGAATGGCATTCTCGACCAGGTTGTTGTCGATCTCGATTTTGCCGTCTTGCAAGTACACTTCCAGTCCCGGCATTTGTGCCGCGGTGTAGGCCAGGGCATTTGCCATGGCGCTTTTGGGCAGGAATCGCTTGCTCCGCTCCAGCAACGCGCAGGCTTTCTTGATCCGCTCCACCACCGGTCTGCTCTGGCTGGCGCGCACGGCCTGCCGCAGCGCCGGGCCGGCTTTCTGTTCCCGCAGTCGCGCTTCAATCCGATACAGAAGCTGGATCTGCTTGATCAGCCATCCCGCCGTCCTGGGAGAGCCTTCCAGCGCGTCGTTGAACTTGCGGCGCACATGGGCCCAGCAATAGGCCAGCTTGATCACCTGCCCCGCACGTCGCGCCAACCGGTTATAGCCGTCATACCCGTCACACTGCACGGTGCCACAGAAGTCCACCGGCACAATGGTGTCCAAACACTCCCCCGCGCGGCTGGGGTGCCAGTCAAAGAACACGTCGCCGCCAGGACGGCTGCCCGTCCAAAGATAACCTTTCAAGGTCCGGCCTGCTCCCGGTTCCAGGTAATCGATCGGGGTTTCGTCCAACTGCACATAGCCGCCGGCCATCACCCCCGTCTTGATCTGCTGATACACCGGCGTGAGCCACTGCGCCGCCAGCTCCACCCACCGGGCCAGCGTTTGCCGCGGCAGGTTGATGCCGTGCCGCCGGGCTAAAATCTGCTCCTGCCGGTAAAGCGGCAGATGATCGCAATACTTCGAAACCAGGATGTGGGCCAGGAGCGCCGGGGTAGCGATACAACGTTCTTGCAGCGTCGGCGGCAAGGGGGCCGTCACCGGAGCTTTCTCCGGCTCGGTTTTGGAAACATACGTGCGCCGGACCACGCGGCGGCGAAAATAACGCGCCGGTTCGTAATCGAGCTGCTCACTGACTTCCTGGCCGATCTGCCGAAACTGCTCCGGAGCCGCTTTGACGGGCTCGGGGTCGATCACTTCTTCAACCACCGGCAGGGTTTCAGGCAGGCGAGGGGTCTTGGGTTTGCGCGCCACCGGAACCTGCAGCTTGGGTTTGGGAGCTTCGGCCTTTTGTTCAGCGGCGGGTTCGGCCAGTTCGGCGCCCGCCAGCAAAAGTTGAAGCTGCGCGGGATCCATCTTCTCAGTGCTGGCGCCAAAGACGCGGCGCACCAGCAGATTAACTTTTTCACGCAGCAGTTGGTTCTCCTTGCGGAGGGACTCATTGTCCTGCCGCAGCGAAGCGTTGAGCTGGAGCGCCTGCTCCAGTTGCTCGATCAGTTGTGCTTCGCGCGAACTCATTCGAAAGTTGCCAAATCAGACGCCAAGCAACCGGCGCGTGTTCAAAAAAAGTGCGCGCCACGGCAACTATTTTTCCAGACCAATATACACTCAATGGTCGCGCTCATACCAGGGGCGCAGCCTGGCTCCTTTGAGATCCACACCATCGGTCAGCAGGGCCAGCGCTTCCGGCCGGATTGACAGTTTGGTCGTCCCGGGCTCGATCGACTGGGGCCAGGAAAAGGTGCCTTGTTCGAGTCGCTTGGTCATCACCCACAAACCCGTGCCGTCGAAATAGAGGATCTTGAGCCGGTTGTGGCGGCGGTTGATGAAGACGAATAAAGCGCCCTGGCGCGGGTCTTCCCCGAGCCGCTCGCTGGCCATGGCGTGCAGCCCGTTGAAACCTTTGCGCATGTCGCAGGGCTCCACGGCAACGAAGATCTTGAGACTGCCCGGGAACGTCAGCATGGCTTCTCCAGTGCGCGCACCAGGGCGGCGGCCAAGGCAATGTGTTGTTCGTTGCTGATCTGGGCTCGAACGCCGCCAGGCAGTTGCAGCAGCAATCCAGTGGCGGTGGACGCTGCGGCGGGTTGCACCGACGCCTCAAGCCACTGGACCCTGGTCGCAGGTTGACGCCGCGGCCGCCGCTTGGGGGAGAGTTTTCGCAAGCGTTTGCGCTGCTGTAGCCAGGTGGCGAAAGTCTGATACTTCACGCCGCACAGCGCCGCAAAACTCAGCCCGCTCAATCCGCTGCGTTCAAATTCATCGAGAATCCTCTCGCGTTGCTCGCGCGTGCGTTGCATCCGGCCCAGGGCATCGGTCTTGAGGAGGGTGGCAGCAGAAGGCTCTGCGGCTGGAACCAAACCGGTCGTAGATGTCATAGGCGGACATACTATGACGTCTATGACCCTGATTGATAGAGGTGGCAGGCGTGACGCTTACGATGAGTCATCCAATCGATAGAATTGAGGTAAAGACTAAGCGCACCGTGCACGTTCTATTTGGAGGCCTCAGTACTGGCGCTGTTCTCGGATACGAGTATGATTACAACGTTCTAGGGTATGAAGTAGTCA
>DATDCV010000199.1:0-5148 GCA_036524155.1 Verrucomicrobiia bacterium | reverse complement strand
GAGGGTTACTACGATTTCGCTGACCGGAACGTTGTGGTCGTGGCGGTCGTGGAGGATAACTCAGCAGTTTCCCATATCGAGGAGATAGCCGCCACGCCTGGTATTGATGTGCTGTTCATTGGGACCAGTGATCTTTCGTTTTCGCTCGGCTTGCGCGGCGCCCAGGACCAACCCAAGCTCGAGGAAGCTGTGGCAAAGATCGCGGCGGCAGGAAAAAGGCATGGCAAAGTAATGGGGCGCCCGGCTCGCACAGTGGAAGAAGTCAGGAGATTCGAAAAAGAGGGCTTCCGCTTTTTCATGACTGGCACTGACATAGATTTCATGGCTGCCGGCGCTAGCCAGTTTCTTGGTCCTTTAGGCAAAGCGAGGAGTATCATATCTTCCGGTGGTCTGTGAAAAAGCCTGCCGCCTTGCGCAGTCGAAATGATGCAGGATCACCCCTGAAACCGCGAAGAGTAGCAGATAGTAAATGCTAAACGAGGTCTCATTCCACGACGAGTGGGGACCGGTGACAAGTTGTGCGATCACGTTCTGCACAATCAGGACGGTCCAGGCGAGCCGGTAAGCATGGGGGAAAGGATCCACTTGCGAATCAGTCGGGAACGGCCGCCGCTGGATCCAGATAAGCAGCACAACGAAAAGCAAGAGCATTATGGATCCAATGATCAGCCACAAAATGTGGTTCCAATAATCCTCGTTGCCGAGGTAAATATTCGCCCAACCTTTCAGGCCGTTTTTGACCGAGAGCCCGAGACCAAGCAAAAGGCCAGAGTAAGCGCCGAAACGCTCAAGGTTCGGATTGGGACACACGTCCGCGCTCGTGATGCTCTCGGAAGCACGCCGGTTCACGAGATAATAAGCAACCCCGTAAGCGGCTCCGATGCTGATTCCTCCGCAGGATTCCCAGCAGCGCCACCAATTGAAATGGGCATCCGGCCACAACCCTGAAGCCCAGCGCCAGTTTTGGCAAAGCGCCCACCCGAGCCCGTTGAGGAGGCCCACCGTCGAAATCAACGCCACGTTTCTCCAGTCCCTGCGAAGCGCTTCGAAGCCGAGAAAACCAAGATAGAGGCCCAGGTGAATGATCGCGGCTCGGTTATCGTTGATCAACCTTCGGAGATTGGGATTCGCCTGCAGGTCGGCGTACTGTGCTGTCAAGCTGCTATAGAGCGGCAGAAATATTTCCGGGAAGCTCTCGAAGAGCAGCCTTGCCAGCCAGGCGGCGATCACGCCGCACCCGATGCGCAGGCACCACGCCCGCGCTGTAGTACGCTGATGAGCCCCGCACCAGGCCAGCATACAGGCACCCAGGCCGGCCCAGGGCACGCCGGCGATGAACAGCCACAAGAACCCGTAGGCTTTAGAGATCGGCACGAATTTTCCAGCCGCGGTGTTTGTTTGCAGGTGGCCTTCGAAGAAGCTGGGCCATTGCATCCATCCGCGGTTGCCGGCAATGCCGATGCCGACCGTCAACGCCAGGATAACCCAACCAGAGCTGTAGGGACGCGACTGGGTGCTTCGCGGGTTCCGGGCGATAAACCACCATGCCGTTCCCCATGTCACCCCGGCGAAAATGCATCCATTCATCGCCCCGAAACCGGAGCAACCCCGGACCGCCCAGGTCATTCCACCCAGCGCCGCGAAAAGGAGCGTGGGCAGGAACAGATCGTGAGCCAGGGCGCCCCGGGATCTTTTGGCCATGCCGCACTATGGCCGGCGTCCTGGCACCGGATCAAACATCTTTAATCCTTGTGTTCCTGAATCGGGGAACTATCCTGAGCTGTCATTCTGGAGAGTTTGCGCCGTCAGGACATTGTGAATCTTCGGGTGAGGGTCTCACTGCCGGTATGGAACGCGCCGGGCGGGGACTGTTGATGGACGACGGAACGCTGCGGACGGATAGATGCTCGAATGCAAAAGATATTTTATAACGATTGATGCGTGTGCCTAATCGCAATCCACGGCAGGAATACCGGCTGAAGCAGCGGGAACAGATCGAGGCTTCTCCGTTGATGATGAAGAAATTTCCGCGGCTGAAGGCGTTGAAGGTGACGCTGGAGTATTTCGACGCCGCCGGAACGACCAAGAACGGGGAAATGAAGTGCAAGCTGAATGTGGAGCACGCGAAGGCGGCGTTGTGGTTCGGGTGCCCCGGCGGGGAGTGTTTGGGCGGGGATTTTGATTTGAGTGAGTCGCTCGCCAAGGCTGTCGCCGGGCGGCGGAAGGTGGCAGTTGGGGAATTACGATGCCAAGGGACGCGAAAGCGGGGCGACCGCGAACAGGTCCCGTGCCAAACACTGCTGCGATACAAGCTGAATTTGGATTATGACTGAAGTGAAGCTGAAAAAGGGCGAACCGGTGGAAAGAGCTCTCCGCCGATTCAAGAAAAAGCTGGACCGCGAGCAAACGCTACAGCAGTTCCGGCTGCGTCGGCGGTTTGAAAAGCCAAGCGCCCGGAAACGGCGGAAGGAGAAAGCCGCGCGTTTCTCGGCGATGTTGAGGGCACGCCACGCAGAAGATTGAGCGCGGAGCCGGCGCCTGGCTCAGAGCGTTGACTGCCTCTCGTGCCGTTTCGGGCGCATATTTCCGGGCCTGTACTGTCTCCAACGCACAACTGTCCCTGATAAGGGAGGCGAGGGTGCTGGCGCGCCATTTCGAGTTCATGTTCCGCGTGAGCGTTATTGCCGCAATCCCCAGGCCTCGACCTGCAGCAACCGGGCGACGCCGCCGGCCGACGGCGCCACGCGAGTCACCACCACGCGGAACTTTCGCGTGGTGACAGGCTGCAGGAGTGCGTGCACCCGCGTGAAGAGAATGCGTCCCTGGTTTTCGTGGACGACGGCTTTCCACTCCTCCGCGGCATGGTCCCATACCTCGATGGAATATTCCTGGACGCCCCAACGGCGCGCACTTTCACCGGGCGCCTGGTAGGTAGTGATTAGGAACCGCGAAATCGACCGGGGTTGGGGGAACTCGATTTCGAGCCACTGAGGAAGCGCGGCGCCGCTGGCGCTGGCCCAGCCGTGACCGTGGCCCCAGCCCTCATTGCCGCGCAAGCCGTCAATGGCACCCCCAGCCGGATAGCGACGATCCTGCGAAGCGTGTTCCGAGGAAGCGCGGGCGTGACTCCCCTCGGCGGCGAGCGCCCAGTTGACTTCATCGGGTCCGGGCGGAGGCACGGGATCACCGGGCGCCGGGCTGCTGTCCGGACCTTGCCGTTGCAGCAAAGCGGTCGGGTCCTCAGACAGGTAGCGGACATGCGCAGGCCCCTTCGCAAGGCGCTGGCGAAAAAGCTTCAAGCAGTCCTCCAGTTCGGCGGCCGTCCACTCGTGCGGGCCGTGGTCATCTCCCCAGCCGTTGGAGATGGCGACCGGTGCGCCAAACTCCTCCACGCCAAAACGGGTCCAGTGAAAATGGCTCGCCGGACCCCAATTGCAGCTCCAATAAGTATTCCGCCAATTTGGGAAAAGCGCGTCGGGCCATCGCTCCGGGTTGCAGTGGGTATCCTGGTAGAGCCCGCTGGCAACCATCGCATAACCGGGGATGCCAGGCGCGATCCCAACACAGTCTGAGGCGAGAAAAACCTTCCGCGAATCGAAGGCTCGGACCCGAGCGGTCAACTCTTTGACCAGGTCCATCATTGCTCGGTCACAATAAGCCGGCAGCGGCGCGGCCGCGATTTGGCCGGCACGGGCGTGGAAGGTCTCATCCCAGACAAAACCGTCTACGTCACGGCCAACGGCGGCAAGCAGCGCGTCGAGGTAATCGAGAAAACGCTTCCGCACTTCCGGGTGGGCGGGGTTCATCAAATAAGTCGGGCCAAAAGTGTCCGGCCCTTGCCAGCCGCTGACCTTCTTGCCCTGCCCATCGAGGTAGGCCCAGTCGCTGTGATAGTCCGGCACTCCACTGTCCGCCGCCAGGCCGTCCCCAAAATAGAGCAAGACGCGGAAGCCCTGCGCGCGAGCCACCCGCAGACGGCGCCGCAGTTCGGCTGGGGTGAAGTCCACTTTGCGCGTGCGCGCCATGGCGGTCCATCGGTCCCGGAGGCGACCCTTGGTTTCATCGAAAGAGTAAGATCCGAGCGCGTCGTACCAACCATGTAAGCACAAAGCAGTATGGCGTCGCTCGCGTTTCTTGAGCCAGCCCGCAAGCCTCGAGATGTCCTCCTCCCAGCCCCGTCCGTCGTCGCTCAGGAAATCGTAGCCGACCATGTAAATCTGATGGAGCCATTGTGGCCCTGGCGGGACGTCCGGCAGCATCAGGCGGAAGAAGGCATCGAGCGATTGGCCAAACGGCTCCGTTGGGCGGGGAGCCTCGCGGACCCAGAACCCGAACTGGCGCGTTTCCAGACCTGAAACCGGTACTTTCGACCCGGCATAGCGATAGCGGATCTCCCCGGTTACCTGATCGGGGCCAGCGGCCAAGGTGAAGAGCGCGCTGAACCGCGGGTCGGAGCACACAGCGGCTCGCCAATGCTGGTTTTCATCGATTTGTACAACAGGCAGAGCCAGCTCGGGTGTCTCTCTTCCCGAGATCCAGTTCCCGAGCTTGTATTCGGCGAGGGTCTGCTCCAAGGAAAGGGAGCGGCTCCGCGCCCAGCCATTCTTGAGCGGCAGGACGCAGCCCGCATTCACCCCCGCCGCACCGCCTCGGTTTTGCGTGGTTATCGTGAATGGTCGCGCGATCTCAAGGTCCTGGGCAATCGGAGCGCCTGGTCTGAGCTCGAACCGTTCCGCCAGCGCACAGTCTGCCCCGGTGCGTTCAATCCGCAGGATACGTGTCACTTGCAGGGTGGTCCCGTCGGGACCAGTCACGCGATAACCCAGTTTCATCACACCCGGCGCGGTGTGGTCAATGCTGGGCCGTTCGAGCAGGATCTCCGCCCCTGAATTCAGGAAGCGCAGCACGGGTCCCCGTTGCCGCCATGCCCGGTCTAACATCACGTCCGCCCAGGGCGTATGCCACATCACGCCGCTCTCTTCATTCCAGGTCAAGTGCTTCTCAAGTATCGGGGCCGTGGCCCCGACCGAGGTCAAGGCGACCAACAACTGAAGCGTGGAAAACGTCGATAAATGGGCTGGGGATTTCGTAGAAACGCGATTGAGGGTGGTAGTTGAATGCGATCAGGCGCGCCAACGCCGGCGGTTC
>DATDCV010000198.1:0-2935 GCA_036524155.1 Verrucomicrobiia bacterium | reverse complement strand
TCGATTTTTTGCCGCAGGACCTGACCCGCCCGCCCCAGGAGTATTCGCCAACAATAGGCTTCTTGGTATATGGCCAGATGTCAGCGAAGGCCATGATCCGAAAGTGGTGAGCAGCAACAAGGTGTCCGGCTTCGTGATGCGACGCTCTTTGCTTATCGCGCTCGTAGAGGGTCGGAAGGTCTTTCACCTTGACCCCCTGGCCCGAGCTGCACCATGAACGCCGAACCGGGCTTCAAACGAAGATTGGATCTGTGACCAACGAAACAGGATGGTCGCCCGCCGTCCCTTCCCCAGTTTGATGTGCGGGATGATGCCCTCGCGCACCCAACGTTCAATGGTGCGCTCGTTTTTGTGGCAGCGTTTCGCCACTTCGCGTTTCACGATGTAGGGCTCCGCACTGAGAGCGGCCCGGCCATCGGGGATCGACTCAGTAACTTCAGCTACATTTTTATCACTCATATATTACGGGGAACGGGACCAAAAAGTCGGTTTCCGTTCACGCGAGCGACCATAGGGCGCGATTGTGGCGGAGTAAAACCACAGTTATTGAAATCTAGTGATCGGTTATTCATCGCTCCGTTCACACCGGGAACGCCGTGTACACTGCAACGGGAACGCCGTGTACACTGGGGTGTTTCCGACCGGATGGAGCAACCAAACACGAGAGGCTTGATCGAATAATTTTCAACGTCATCCCGGGGCCGGTCCGGGGGATGCGGGGAAGACGAGCAGAGGAGACTTTTTTCGTCCGCTTCTTTCCTTACGTTTCCTTACTTGAAAGTGTCGGAAAGTGACGTTTTGACGGTTTTATAGGGAAAGCGCGAAAAGTCGATTTAACCCCAGAAATACCGGGCTAAACCCCACTTTTAACGACACAACGCGACAGGCCGAAATCGGGTTCGATTCCCGTTAGGGTCGCCATTTCGCCAGGCTTGTCCATGCGCTGACGAATAGCGAGGGGTTCCCGTTTGATATGTTGACCCAGGAATGGAAATCCAGCCCGGCCTATCGTTTATCGCCCGGAGTATCCGCTTAGGCCTTGAGCAGTGTACGACAAGCCTGACGGAGCTTAGCAAGGGCCCTGGTGGACCGAGCCTCGATGTAGCACCGAATCAGGGGCTCCGTGCCGCTGGCGCGGAAGGCGACCCATTCCCGATTCGGCAGCAGGTACTTATAGCCGTCTGTGGTAATGAACTTCTCGACTTTGAATGGGCCAATCTTGTCCAAACCGGATCCAAGTCTCGCCAGCAGGCTCTCCCTGGCTTCGGGCGGGATCGCCACGTTGATGCGTTCGGTATAGAACTCGCCGGCGGCGGCGGCCAACTCCTTCAGGATGCGACCGAGCGGCTTGCGTTCGTTTGCCACCAACTCGGCCATCAGCAAGCACGCCAGGATGCCGTCCTTTTCAGGTACGTGCCCCTTCACGCTCAGCCCGCCCGATTCCTCGCCACCAACAATAATCGGTTCGCTCTCCATGAGCGCGCCAATGTACTTGAAGCCCACAGGGGTTTCATGGACTTTGACGCCCAACATTTCGGCGACGGCGTCCACCTGGTGGCTGGTGGGAACGGTGCGCACGACCGCCCCGGTCCAACCGCGGTTTTTCTTCAAATGGTAGAGCGCCAAAACCAGCACCTGGTTGGGTGTCAACCAAGTGCCGTCCTTGTCGACAATTCCGAATCGATCGGCATCACCATCCAACCCCAACCCGAGCTGAGCTTTCCCGCTCCGGACAAACCGGCTGACCTCGGCCATGCCTTCCGCATTAGGCTCCGGATGGTGCCCGCCGAACAGTGGATTCAACTCCTTATGGAACGCGGTCACGCTCGCGCCGGCGGCTTCCAGCAATTCATCGAGGTAACCGTGACCGGTGCCGTACATCAGCTCCACCGCAACTTTCAGCCGCGCCTTCCTGATGGCGGCAAGATCCACCAACTTCCGCAACTGCTTAAAATAGCCTGGCCGGGGATCCACGGTTTTGCATGAGTAGGTACCAATGACCGCCGCCTGGAAACTCCAACCACCCGCCTGAAGTCGCGCCGAGTTCTGCTCAATCTGCCTCGTCACTTCCGGATGAGCCGGAGCCCCGTTCGCCGTCGAAAACTTCAGCCCCTGGTATTCCGCAGGATTATGGCTGGCGGTCATGTTAATGCCGCCAAGCGCCTTTCGAGTTCGGATGGTGTGCGCGATCACCGGTGTTGGTGTGTCTCGGTCGCACAGCAACGGAACGAAACCGTTTCTGGCCAGCACCTCGGCGGCCGCCAGCGAAAATTCCCGGCCCAGGAAGCGAGTATCGTAGCCCAGGATCACGGTTTGGGACTTGGGACTCGAAACCGTCGCCAGGTATTCGGCGATGGCCTGCGTCACCAGGCGCACATTGTCAAAAGTAAAATCGCGCGCAATCAGGCCGCGCCAGCCGCTGGTGCCGAATTTGATGGGAGACATGGAGGAGTGGGGGCTTGGAGTGAAGGAATAATGGAGAAATGGAGGGCTGAAGCGACGGGAGGGCCAGTCATTAGCTTGCCGGGCCGTTGAAACCGCGCGGTGTCCGAGAAGATCTCATTCCTCTTCGCTCAACCCGTCAGCTTTTCCAGTCGAACGCGCGTTTCTTCGCGGCGTAAATGTAACCTACAAAAAGAATCGCGAGAAATGTCAGCATGGACCCGAGAATGAGTGCGGCGTTGTCCTTGAGCATCTGCCGGTAAACGACCGCCCACGGATACAGAAAGACCACCTCGATGTCAAAAAGGATGAACAGCATCGCCACGAGGTAGAACTTGATCGAGAGCCGGGCGTTGCCCGGGCCGATGGGCAGCATCCCGCATTCGTAAGCCGTGTCCTTGATGCGCGACCGTTTACCCGCTTTCCCCACGATCACCGACCCGACCAGCATGAAGGCTACAAACAGCACGGCCACCATGCCGAGCATCAGCAC
>DATDCV010000197.1:0-5082 GCA_036524155.1 Verrucomicrobiia bacterium | reverse complement strand
GCCAACCAGGGCCCACCCAGCGACCACGTGGCGTATAAACATGGCTGCCTTCACTTCTTGGCTCTCGTGCCTGATCGCCCAGTGCAGATGCCCGTACGCCAGCAGGGCAAGGCCAAGCGTCAGCACGCCGATATTGAGGACCTTTCGCGGGTCACGCCGGAACAGGCAGGCAAAAAATCCCCCGCATGCCACGATCCCCACTATCAAACCGATCGTCACGATATTGGCTATAGTCATCCGGAAACCTGCGCTTTCTTTGCGACTGCCCAACGACGCGAGTCAGTGGCGGCGGGCCAAGGGAGTCCGATAGGCGACGGACACGCAATCCCGCCGTGCACTGAGCTCGCCGGGTTAGGCGGGTTCGTCAATGTCCTTAATTTCAAATTCAACACCCCCGAGCCACCTGGCCAAAAGGTTGTAAACCGCCGCGAAAATGACAAAGAAGATGAAACCATTAAGGCCGAGGGTTGGACAGAATACCTCATGGTGTCTGTTTCTTCTGGGCGTCACCCTTGCCTTCGATGTCTGCCCAGAACTTGGCGCGATCTTCAGGAGTGAGGCTGTCCAAATATTCCTTCAGTTCCCTGGCATCTTTGGCAATTCTTTCCCGCTGGAGATCTTCCGGCGACTTTGGGCTTCGAGGAAAAAGGAAGGGAAACATAAGTGGTTCGAGTAGTTCAATCTTGTCCAACGGAAAGCTGAGGCGCGACGGGCCAGGGGCGCCGATGCCCTCACAGACAGCCGTGCCGCCGTCGCCTCAAGCGGCTTGTTCTGCAACCGGCTGAGGCCAGTGCTAAAAGTGATCGACCCAGTTCTCAAGATACGTGCGCAGACTAGGAAACAGATAATATGCAAGCCCGAGCAAAGCCGATAAAACAAAGGGCGCCACGAGGACAGCAAAGCAAATAGCAATGGTCTTTTCGTGCCGCGTTCTTGGCATGGAAAGCCGAAAGGATTTCATGATGCAACACTGGATCAACGAACCACTGGTTCGCCTATCGCTGGATCCAATCTCTCATCGAGGATCCTCATGATTAATCGTTTATACGCCGATCAGCACTGCGGTCAACCCTGCAAAAACAGTCACCCCCTTCACGCACCACGCTTCACGCATCACGCATCACGCATCACGCTTCACGTTCCCCCCTCCGTGTATTCCGCGGTTCCCGTCGTTATTTCTCATTTTCGTGATGCCTGGAGGTGGTCAGACGGTGAAGCGGTTGGACGCGGGGCGGTGATGACCGAGGGCTGGTCGCCCAGGCTGATCAATTCGGCGATGTCGAACTCGCCGCGAGGATCTTTGAGTTTCTTGGCGTCGCCGTGGCCGGCGTCGGTCCAGGCGGCGCTGAAAGCCGGGCGGGGGTATCGCGGGGCAGGCACTTTTTGGAATTCCTGATCGAACTTAAGCCGGACGTTTTCGGGGTAACGGCAGCGGCGCTGTTGTTCGGTCATAGTGAAGTGGGGGTCCTTCAGAAAGACGGTGTGGCCGATCATCTTGGAGCATACCCAATGATTGTTCTCTTTCTCCTGGTGGTGGACGCGGATCGCGGGGAAGCAGGCGTAAATATCATCGAGGGCGATGTGCTGGAGGCCCTTTTCCGGGAATAGCGCCCGGTTGGTGTATTTGGTGGCGGCCGCCGGGGTGTTCAAAACGAGGCCCCTGATAAGAAACATGTAAACGTAAACCCGGGTGCCCAATAGATCGTGAGTTTGGCCACGGGAATCGCGCACGCGGGCGACGTATTGGGCGTTCTTTTGAAAATCCCCTTTCCAGAGACTCCATGAGCAGGGGGCCAGAATGAGGCCGTTGGGGGCCTTTGGCAGGTCGGGGTATCCCTCGGCATCCAACTGGGGGAAGCTGATGACGGTTTGGATGTCCTCACCGACACTGATGACGGACCGGAAATCGCTGTCCAGGTTGACCCCGGCGCGGAACCAGAGGTAGTTGCGGTACTGGCCTTGGGAGAACGGGTGCCAGCTCTCGCTGATCTTCATTTCTTTGGCGAGGGTGTCGACTTCGACCTGGCGTTTGGTGCCTTTCTGTTCGACAATCGCTTCCCAGGAGCGCGCTTCGCTGCGCCAGCCGATTTCGACCTCCTTCTTCGGATCGACGACTCGGCAGCAGTGAATGATATTGTCGGCGGTGGCATCGGAGGAGAGCCCGCCGAACCAGGGCCGCCGGACGCCGCGAAACCCGATCTGGAGCAGCTTGGTTAGCATGTTGCGCACAGGGGGGGCGCCCATGCCGTCGATTTTCGCGAAGTTCCACTGGAGTTCTTTTTCGTGGATGTCCATGATCGTTTGCTTGGCGGGATCCTGGCCTTTCCTGCCGGCAACGCCGATGGCTTCCCTCCGGAAATAAACAAACCACCACTGGGGTGAATACTTGGCCGGGATGGCCATTTTTTTGTCTTCGGCATCGAGGCGTTTCAGAAAGTCGGCCCACGGCACCCCCAGTTTTGAAGGGGCCGGGGCGTGGCTGGAGGCCTGGCGCACGGGTGGCGGCGACGACGGCGGTGGCGGCGGCGGTGGCGGCGGCGCGTTTTGGTCAGACTGTGGCATGTCACTCATAAGGTAGCTCCTCTGCTGGTTGCCGGGTGTTGGCTTTTTCTCGTTAGCTCTCGCCGATCTCTCCCGCTTCGGGGTTCGGCCGCGGTCTGCGCGCGGCGCTCCGAAAGCGGGAGGTTTGTTGCGTTAATGCCCGCACGACTTGGGATAAGGCATCCTACACCCCACGGCCGCCCCCTGGCAACGCAAATCGCCAGGTCGGTATCGCCCTTGGGTCGGAGCGCCGATTTCTAATCGGCTTACCATCGGCCGTCGGCTCGCTTAAGCCGATTAGAAATCGGCGCTCCGACCCAACGATGGTAAGCCGAGTGCAACTCGGCGCTCCGACCCAAGACTGAGGCGGTACAGGTCACCTCAGAACCCCACCACCTTATAATGCCTCCCCTCCTCCCTGCTTATCCTCCTCATTCTCGTTCTCGTCCTCGTTCTCGTCCTCCCCCGCGTCTTTCGCGGTTCCCTTCTATCCTCCTTCGTTTTCATCGTTGCTTAATCTCCGACCCGGTCCCCAATCAAGTCCCCTCTGCGCCTTTGCGTCTCTGCGTCTTTGCGTTGAGTTGCGCGCTACCTTAACGCGGAGCCGCAAAGCCGCGGAGCCGCGAGCCAAAGACCACCATGAGTGGCTCCCGCTGGCTCAATGCTCTGGCTGGCACATTTCGGTCTCATGGCGCTTGCCTAAACTCGGCGAAGAGTAATGTCGCCACCACCGTCAATCGAGCCCGGGGCATCATCTGTCCCCTCCACATGCCAGGCACAGGTCTCCGCACCCGAGGCATTCTCGATCATCGTGTCCAACGCATATAGCCAAGCGGCATGAATCGTCGCCGGGGCCGAATCTCCCGAGCCCGGGGCCAGGCCGGCCAAGACAGCCTCCCGACGGGCCTGCAGACCGGAGCGCAAGACCCGGCAATGCTCAACGATGGCCCGTGCGTCATCCGCCCCCGTCCGGCTAGTGAACAGCGAAAACCACTGCCTCGTTGATTGGGCCACGGAACACAAGGACGCGGCCAGATCGAGCAGTTGCGCCCAGTCCGGCAGTAGCTCACCCTGGAAGCGGATCGGCTTAAATGACTCGCGTGAGCGCATAGTCTTCGTGCCAACGACCAGCATCAGCGGTGAGAGCCAGCCGCCAACTAGAACCGGATCGCCGCTGGGCAAAACAGCTGGCTCGCATCCGCTGAATGGTGTGGTTGGGTGGCGTCACAAGATTCTCCGAAGTTCCAGGCGAAGGCTATCATCTTCACGAAATGCCATCACGCGGAAAAAATTCGGATGCCCAAGGACGTGCTCAAAAATCGCCAAACCATCCCGCGCGACCGCCTGAAACTCTTTTTTTGGCGCGAAACTCCGAAACAAGGTCCGAGTATCCCCAACCTCCACAGGCGGTCCCTCGACGCGGTGCAAGATTCCGTGAAGCTCCAAGACCGGTGCCTCGCGGTCATGCAAATGGATGGCCTGGCCTCGCTCAGTCACGAGTAACTGCACCAAATCTGCAAGCGCGTATGACATTTCTCACGTCGCCCAATGGATCAACGAACCAGTGGTTCGTCTATCACTGGATCCGGTTTCCCAGCGAGGATCGTCATGATTAATCGTTTATACACCGATCAGTCCTCACGTCAACCCCCGAAAACAGCCACCCCTTCACGCATCACGCATCACGCATCACGCATCACGCATCACGCTTCACGCTTCACGCTTCACGCTTCACGCTTCACGCTTCACGCTTCACGCTTCACGCTTCACGCTTCACGCATCACTCTTCACTCCCCACTCTTCACTCTATAGAACCTCGCCCCCTCTCCCGCCGCCACCGTCACCGTCACCGAATCCACAATCGCCCCCGCATCCTCCCACACCGTCCCCGCCCCCTTCAACACCGCCGTCCGCTCGAGCCGGCCGGGCGCGCTCGACTCGATCACCAGCCCGCCCCCCGCATCCAACCGAATGGAGAGCTGGGCTGCAATCGGGGGTTGGCTGCTCGTCGCCCCGCTGACGGCCAGGACGGCGGTATGCATCGCCGTCGTGCCGCCGCTCACCCTCAGCACAATATTCGTCACCGGACTCACCGCGTTCGAAACCGCCAGCTCGGCCGCGAACAAAAACGGTCCGGACCCGCCCACACACTCGATCACGCCGTTGTTGATGTCCACGCGCCCGCCCGCGTAGAACGCCGGCGCACTCGCAACATCCGCCCAGTCCGGCGACACCAGCCGGTTCGTCTCGGACGTGCCATCCGCATGCTGGACGACACACTGGTTCGTCGCCGGCCCAACCGCCGTCGCTGTCAGGAATGACAACGCGCGAACCGCAACCGGGCTCACCGGCGTCAGGTTCACGACCGGCGAATCCAAATCCACCAGTGCGACATTGTTCTCCGAGTAACTGCCCGCCAGTTGATAAACCTGGTCCGCTGAACTCGCATTCGTCACCATCGACCCCGCCGCCGGCAACCCGCTCTCCGGCAGCCGCGCTACATACCCACGCTCATACCATGTCCATCGGTTATTCGCCACC
>DATDCV010000196.1:0-1751 GCA_036524155.1 Verrucomicrobiia bacterium | reverse complement strand
GGACAAGTTCGACGACCCGAACTTGCCCGGCGAGATGCAGGTGACGGTCACCTTGAAGAAGGTGTCCTGTGGCACCGAGCTGAACATCGTGCAAGAAGGGATCCCGGACGTCATTCCCCCCGAGGCCTGCACCCTCGGCTGGCAAGAATCGCTCACCCTCCTCGCGCAGCTCGTCGAGGCGGAGATTCCGGGGTAGGGATTGGTTCGTCGACGAATACGCCGCCATGATTTTCATTCCAGACGCTCGAAAAATCGGTGACCGCGATGTTCCGTTGATTTGCCCGGAATGCAAACGGCGCTATTCGGCCGACGGTCTTTCCCCGGTCGACAAACAAACTGCCATCGACTTAACTCGCTATCACGAACGGGCCGTTGAATACGACGTTTACAAAATAATCGGTGCGATGGCGGTCTCAAGACTCAAATGCAATTGAGGCTCGGCAAATCGAGCCTGGCAAAGTGATCTAGGAGAAAACATCGCTGGGACTTTCCAATGGGTGAAGTCTTGCAAACTTTTCCCTTGGGAATGGAGTCCCAGCGATGGCAAAGCATCTTAAGTTAGAAGAGCGAGATCGCATAGCCGAACTTGTGCACGAGGGGGCAGAGCAGAAGCAGATTGCGGCGGCCCTCGGGCGTTCCCCTTCGACCATCAGCCGGGAGTTGGAGCGCAACCGGACGGGAGAGCACTACTTTGCCGCACAAGCTCAGCGGCAAGCGGAGGTGCGGCGTCGCGAGCGTCCCCTGCTCCGCAAGATGGACGACCCTCAGCTCAACCAGACGGTTCGTAGTCGCTTGACCCAGGAGTGGTCGCCGGAGCAAATCGCGGGGCGGCTGAAGCAGGAACAGCCCGATCTTTGCGTCTCTGCCCAAACGATCTACGGCTGGATCAAGCGGGACCCCAACCGCGAGCATTGGCGGTCTTTTCTGCGGCGTCGCGGCAAGCGGCCTTGCCGCCGGAAAAAGGCCGGAGAAACGCCCTGCGGCGCGCGAATTCGCAACCGGCCCGAGATCATTGAGCAACGCCTCCGGCTGGGCGACTTCGAAGGGGACACGGTGCTCGGTCCGCCAGGCACCGGCGGGCTGGCGACCTTGGTCGACCGCAAATCGCGGTACACGATCATCGTCAAGGTCCAATCCAAGGACGCCGACCATGTGCATCAGAAACTCAAAGAGCGTCTCAAGGAATTGGATCAGGAACACCGCCGCTCGATCACCTTCGACAACGGCACCGAGTTCGCGCGTTGCCACCGACTGGAAAAGCACCTCGGCCTGGGGCTATACTTTGCCGACCCGGGCTGTCCGTATCAGCGCGGCACGAACGAAAACACCAATGGCCTGATCCGCCAGTATTTTCCCAAGGGAACAGACTTTCGAGACATCTCCCATGACGAGGTCCGCCGCGTGGAAAATCGGTTAAACGACCGCCCCCGCGCAACCCTCGGCTTCCGAACTCCCACAGAGGTTTTCTTCGAGAATCATCCACCTGCCGGTTGCGATTGAGTTTGGAGACCGCCCTTCCGCCCGATGAATAGCACGACCTGACTCAGGAAAGCAACCTCAAATCCAAACAGGGAATAGCCGCCGAGCCATACCGCAACACCGATCATGGCGAAGTATGCGCCTGCATACATCCAATATCCCGATAGGATAAGCACAGGAACGAAGATTAACCGAACAGCGGCGGCGTACTGCTCGACTTCCGCAGTCGGTCCATAAACGTAACCGAGTATCGGAATGGTAAAAATGATGTG
>DATDCV010000195.1:0-14511 GCA_036524155.1 Verrucomicrobiia bacterium | reverse complement strand
TCACTATTCCGGGCGGAAACCCGGTCACCGCAGTTCCCGGACTCACCCCAAGGTCCCCATTGACCGTGGTCGCACCGGTGCTGGTGACCGTGGAGCCAGCCAGGACCCCGAAAGTGGTGGCCGACCCAAGGACGACGGGTGCTTGACCGGTTGTGGTGGCAGCGGTGGTAAAGCTCCAGGCAAGGTCACTGGCCAGTTGATTGCCGGCCAAGTCCTTGGCTGCGGTGGTGATCGTGGCTCCATATACGGTGTTGGCGGCGAGAATGCTTGATGGTGCAAAGGTCGCCGTCGTTCCAACGTAGGTTACCGTACCGATCAGGGGCGATGCGCCTTGGTTCAGAGTAAAGGTGGCTGTACTAATGGTTAGCGGATCCATCGCCTCACTGAAGGTGGCGCTGATGTTCTGGTTGATCGGCACGTCGGTGGCCGCATTGGCCGGGACGGTGAGGGTCACTGTGGGTGCGGTGGTGTCCGGGGTCGCACCGGTGGTGAAGCTCCACACAAATTGATTTGCCAGTGCATTGCCGGCCAGATCTCTGGTCCCGGTGGTAATCGTGGCCGTATACGTGGTGCTGGGTGCGAGAGCGTTTAATGGGTTAAAGGTCGCCGTAACGCCTGCGTAGGTCACCGTGCCGACCACGGGCGTTGGCCCTTGATTCAAGCTAAAGGTTACCGTGGTGGTCGTTAAGGGGTCCATCGCCTCACTGAAGGTGGCGCTGATGTTCTGGTTGATAGGCACGCCGGTGGCCGCATTGGCAGGAAAGGTGAGGGTCACGGTGGGTGGGGTCGTGTCCGGGGCCGCACCAGTAGTAAAGCTCCACACGAATTGACTCGCCAGCGCATTGCCGGCCAGATCTCTGGTCCCGGTGGTAATCGTGGCCGTATACGTGGTGCTGGGTGCGAGAGCGTTTAATGGGTTAAAGGTCGCCGTTACGCCCGCGTAGGTCACCACGCCGACCAAAGGCGTTGCCCCTTGATTCAAGGTAAAGGTTACCGTGGTGGTCGTTAAGGGGTCCATCGCCTCACTGAAGGTGGCGCTGATGTTCTGGTTGATCGGGACCCCGGTGGCCGCATTGGCAGGGAAGGTGAGGGTCACAGTGGGTGGGGTCGTGTCCGGGGCCGCACCGGTGGTAAAGCTCCACACAAATTGACTTGCCAGCGCATTGCCGGCCAGGTCCCTGGCCCCGGTGGTAATCGTGGCCGTATACGTGGTACTGGGTGCGAGATCGCTTAATGGGTTAAAGGTCGCCGTTACGCCCGCGTAGGTCACCGTGCCGACCACAGGCGTGGTCCCTTGATTCAGAGTAAAGGTGGCTGTGTTGATGGTTAAAGGGTCCATCGCCTCACTGAAGGCGACGGCGAGTTTCGTGTTAAGCGCCACTACTTTGGGAGCAACAGCGGCACCTGTGAAACTCACTGTGGGTGCGTTGGTGTCCAGGGTCGCGCCAGTGGTAAAGTTCCAGACAAAGGTGCTTGCCAGCGCATTGCCGGCCAGGTCCGTGGTCCCGGTGGTAACCGTGGCCGTGTAGGCAGTCAGAGGCGACAGATTGGTTCCGGGTGTGAAGGTAGCCGTTACGCCAGCGTAACTCACCGTGCCCGGGACAGGCGTGCTCCCTTGATTGAGGGTAAAGGTAGTTGTGCTGATGGTTAACGGATCCATCGCCTCGCTGAAGGTGGCGGCGATCTTCTGGCTGATGGGCACACCGGTGGCGGCATTGGCCGGGACGGCGAAGCTCACGGTGGGTGCCGTAGTGTCCGGGGCCGCACCGGTGGTGAAGCTCCAGACAAAGACACCGGCCATTGCATTGCCGGCGAGGTCCTTGACCCCGGTGGTAATCGTGGCGGTGTAGAGGGTGCTGGCGGCGAGGTTGCTTGCCGGTGCGAAGGTTGCCGTCGTCCCAACATAAGTCAGCGTGCCGGCCACAGGCGTTAGCCCTTGATTGAGGGTAAAGGTGGCTGTGCTGATGGTTAAAGGATCCATCGCCTCACTGAAGGTGGCGGCGATTTTCTTGTTGATCGCTACGCCGGTGGCGGCATTGGCAGGGTCTGTAAAAGTCACGGTGGGCGGGGTGGTGTCGGCTGGGATGGCCAATCCAGCGATATTGGAATCCAAGGTGACCGCGCCCGTCCGGGCCAACAGCCGGCCTTCCACTGCTGCGCCGGTCGTCACCGTAATGGAGACCAAAGCCAGGATGTTTCCCTTGAAGACCGAGGCCGTGCCCAGCGTCGCCGAACTGCCGACCTGCCAAAAGATGTTGGCCGCCTGGGCGCCGCCGCTCAGGATCACCTGCCGACCGGAGGTCGTGGTCAGTGTGGATGCCATCTGGAAAATGAAGACTGCGTTGGCATCACCCTGGGCGTCGAGTGTCAGATCGCCTGAGGAGATCTCCAGCGAGGAAGTGGAGGTATAGAGGCCCGGGGTGAGGGTTTGCCCGCCGAGATTTCCGGCGACACCAATCGCGCCGACGGTCCGTCCCGCGGCGTCGTTATACGCAACGGTCAGGTCCAATTGGGCCTGGGCTGCGACAGGATCCCCCAGGTGGGTCGTCCCGGTGACTAATCCGGGTGGAAACCCGGTCACGGCAGTCCCTGGACTGAGCCCCAGATCCCCGTTGACCGTGGTGGCTCCGGTGCTGGTGGCCGTGGAGCCAGCCAGAACCCCGAAAGTGGTGACCGACCCAAGGGGTACCGGCGCTTGAACCGCCATCGCGCGGTGGGGCATGAGCATGAGGACAAACGCAAGGCCAACGAGCAGTTGCCCTACACGCTGATTCTTATTCATTTTTGCAGATACGTCTTTCATTCTATTTTTTCGTTTGGATTGTTGTTGGTGTAATGAGACATCACCTTAGGGCGCGACCTTGTCGCTCACCCACTGGCGTGCCTGGTTGAACCCGTCCTTCGACGATTCATAGGCTTTCTTGAAACCGTTGAGAGGTGGTCTGGTCCTTATTGCAGCCCACCGCAAAACCGGCAGCGGCGAGGAGTGTGATGACTAATGTTGTATATTTCATAATCGAATCCGGCTTCATCGCGTAATCTTTTGTTTTTACTTTTATTAGCGGCGCTGCGAGCCCCTTTCATGTGGGGCTCATTCCTGTGCGTGTGCGGTACCTTTAGCGTGGGGTGTGCCACGGGCGCCCCGGCACCGCTCGGGCTGGAAATGCAACCCATGGTGGCCCCCCAAAGAAGCGTGCAACTGCCCTGCCGGCAACGAACACCCTCCGCAGTTCGCCTGGCATCGATCGGAAAATGATCCGCTGAAGGAGTTCTGGGCGCCAATTCAAGCCTCCCGCCGCTGATGCAAAGTGCATGGTTCCGCCGTCGCGCAGTGCAAGTTGCACTACCGGTCCAGACGGGGTGTGCAGCGGAGTTCACCTGGCAAACCAGGAGCGCGGCTACCTTCTTTCAGCTTTGGACCTTGATTTGTTTGCGCCAGGAGGCCGAAGGCCCATCCCAGGCAACCAAAATTACTTGTTGCGGGCTCGGCACACGATTGAATCTGCCAGGCATCTCGCTGTCCGGCCATGGAACTTCGGAAATTGGCTGGACGCTTGCGACAGCGCAGACGCGTTCCTGCGGCACTTCTTGCTCTTCGCCCCGGGTGTCGTGCGCTTGGCGTAAAAGCGCAAAGCGTAACAGCGGGCGGATTCTATCGGCTAAGTGTTGTTTAACGTTGGTCGTGGAGTGTCCCCCGGTGGCGTCCCGCCGCTGTCCGCGAATATTCTCGCCACAGTGTTTCCTTCGGTTTGATGGTTATTTGTCTGCGTTTACGTCGCTTGGAGTAATTACGCTTGACGCCAGGACACGTTGGCAGCCCTGGTGCTGGCGCCGCGGCCATCCGGCGGCCCGGCCCGCTATTCTCTCGCCAGGTGTTCTAAAAGAGGGGGACTGAAGAAGGTTGCTCCGTTGCTCGTCTCACGAACAGCTTCCAACAAATCATCCGCGGCGGATTCTTTCATCAAATAACCGGCAACCCCTGCTTCAACGGCTTGCCGCAGGTGATGCGCGTCACTGTAACTTGAATGGATGAGCACCCTGGCGGTCGGGACCGCATGTGCGATCTGCCGCGCGGCTTCCACTCCGTTCAACAGCGGCATGGCGAGGTCCAGCAAGACCACATCTGGCCGAAGCCTTTTCGCCTCTCGCACGGCCTGCCGGCCGTTTTCCGCTTCCCCGATTACGTGCATATCCCCCGCTGTCTGCAGTAGCGCCCGAAGTCCTGCTCGAACATTGGCGTGATCGTCGGCGACCAACACTCTGATCGGCTTCATAAAAAACGGCCTGCGGCCCCCGTTTCTACGGAGGACGAGACGGCAGCAGTGCATTCGGCGGGGAGTTCGACCGAAAGCGGCGCGAAGGATCGGTCCAACTGGTCCGCGGTGGCTCGCGCTTCGGCCACGACGCGCTGGGCCTGCTCGATGAGCTTCTGACGATCTGCCCGGCAAGGCAGTGGCATATGAGGAGCGAAGTGCTTAACCATGGGAGTGGGCTCAGCCGCTGGGGATTGAGACCCTCCTTGCTCGCGGGCGCTGTCGGTCTCGCGCAAAACTCTTTTCACTGTTTCCAACAACTCGTCGTCGGTAAAAGGCTTCAATAGTGTGGCGGCCAGTTGCAGCCACGGATACCGGTCCAGCTCCTCTGTGGGCATTGCTCCCGACGCCAGAATGACGGGCAGGGTTATGTGCGCGGAACGCATCTTCTTGACAAGCTCAATGCCCGAAACCTTCGGCATGTGGTTGTCGGTGATCAGAAGGTGGTAGCCGTCGGCCTGAAGAGCTTCCCAGGCGGCGGCGCCGTCTTCGGCGGTTTCCGTTTGATAGCCGGAGCGACTGAGCACTTCGGCGTGGATCTTGCGGACGAGGACCTCGTCATCGACCACGAGAATGCGGTGAGGCGGACCGGTCCCGTATGGAGCTTGTGCGGCGGCTGACTCTCCACTTTGCAGGATTCCAGGATTATTCACTGCACAAAAATAAACCGAAGGCGCATCCGCGCCAGGATGGGGTTTGCCGTGGGGTGTTTGCCCCACCTGCAGCTTCATAAGTCCAGCCCGACACGGCGCATGTCAGGCGGCCACGGGCTGGACCTGGAGCGGGGGAGAAAATCGCGACCGCGGGTTGGGGCTAGAGGATGGCCAGCGGGACGGTGCTCTCAATGATTCCCGCACTGATGGCGTAGCGGGTGAGGCCCGCAATATCATGGATGTTCAGTTTACTCATGAGATGCTGCCGATGCTTGTCCACCGTTTTGAAGCTCACGCCCAGGGCCGCGGCGACTTGTTTGTTGGGCATCCCTTCAGCAATCAATTGGAGAACCTCCACCTCGCGCGAGCTCAGGCGGTTGATCTTCTTCCTGCCCTGTCCGCGCCCGCCGGGCAGCCTCTGTTCGCGATTGCGGAGGTTGTTGGCGATGGAGGGGCTGAAAAATGTGTTTCCTTTATCGACGGCCCGAATCGCCGCGGCCAGTTCGTGCGAGGAAGTTTGTTTGAACAAAAACCCCGCCGCGCCCAACTCCATCATTTGCTGGACATAAGCCTCATCGCTGTGCGCCGAGAGAATGAGCACCTTGGTGCCAGGAACGGCTTTGCGAACCTGCCGGGTGGCCTCTAACCCATTGAGCAGCGGCATGGCAATGTCCATCACGACCACAGCCGGAAGAAGCTTCCGGGTCAGTTGCACGGCCTCACGGCCGTCGGCCGCTTCGCCGACCACTTCGATATCGCGTTCGTGGTTCAACAATGACCGAAAACCTTCTCGAACGATCCGGTGATCTTCCGCCAGCAGGACGGTAATTCGTTTCATAGCGATCAAAGTTTGGTTCCCGCGGACCCGGTCAGCGCGGCTGCTCCTCTCCCCGGCGCACGGTCGATTAGTGGAATTCTGACAAGAATGGTGGTGCCTTTGCCCGGCGAGGATGTGACACTGAACTCCCCATTAACCATTTCCACCCGTTCCCTCATGCCGAGTAATCCCAATCGGTTTTTCTTTTTTTCGTGCAACACGCGATCCTGCTGGAAGCCTTTGCCATTGTCTCTTATTTCCATGGAGATGGCGGCGTCAAGTTTCCGGACCTTCACTTCTGCCTGGCTGGCTTGAGAGTGGCGGGCGATGTTGGTGAGCGCTTCCTGGGCAACGCGATAGAGGACGGTGCGTTTGTCATCTCCCACTTTCTCAACCGCGGAAAAGGCCGACAGGCTGACCCGGATGCCCGTTTGGGCTCTGAAGTGTTTCATGAACGTGTGGAGGGCAGGAATCAGCCCCAGGTCGTCCAACACCGCTGGCCGCAGCTCGCGGGCAAATCGATGGACGATCTTCACGGAGCGCTCCACCAACTGTTGTGTGCGGGCGATGTGTCGCTCCAGGCCCCGGGTGTTGCTCGCGGCGTCGCTTTTCAAGTTCGCCAGCCGGACATTGATGCCCGTCAGAGTTTGGGCGATGACGTCATGCAGTTCGCGGCTGATCTTCTTGCGCTCCTCCTCCTGTGCCAACAGAAGCTGGCGAGAAAGCAGCCGCAATTGTTGCTGCATATGCCGCGACTGCGTCAACAACCGGCTGTAGTGTTGCTCGCTTTTCCTAAGGGCTTCCTCTACCGCCTGGCGCCGGGCAATCTCCTGCTCCAACTCCTGGTTCGCAACCGTCAGCGCTTCCATGCGGCGCTGCGCCTCCTCAGCCTGCTTAAGGGACGTGATGTCCGAAACCGCCAATCGGCACCATTTCCGTGGACCGCTGAGAGAGATTGCGGAGGTGGCGTGAAAGCTGGCCCAGAAAGCTGCGGCGCCTTTCTTGAGTAGTGCCGCCTCGCAGACCTGTTTCCCGGCTCCGGCGAAGACTCGTTCCAGGAAGGCCCGAAAGATCGGCTGGCTCGCCGGAGCCACAAAACGCGGCAAAGGTTGGTTGATGAGCCGAGAACGTTCCACGCCGAGCGAGGCGGCCCCCGTCAGGTTCACCTCCAGGATCCGGCCCGCTTCATCCAGGGAGAAATAGCTGACCGGCGCGAAATCGTAGAGGTCGGTGTACTTCTCCAGCAGGACCTCCATCCGATCCCGGGCTTCCTGGAGCTCCGCGTTCTGCATTTCCAGTTCCACCTGGTGGACCTGCAATTCGTGGAGCAACCGCCGGGGGTCCGCGGCTGACTTCGGAACTCCTGCCTTCGACCCCTGACCCCTCCGCCGTTTCCGCAGCCGGGCTTCCGCGCGGCGGTAAAGTCCAGCCATTTTCGGGCGGGATTCCGGGCTGGCACCGAACTCCATCAGTTCAGCCTCGGCGCGGCGGCGCAGTGCGGCAACCTTGGCTGAGGGGGGGTGTGTCATTTGCACAGAGGGACGCATCACTGGTGGCGGGGTCGCCGCGATTTCCTTTCGTTCTTAGCTGGTTTGCGCGTGGTCGCACCCGACGGCGCGCGCTTTCCCGCCTTGGCCCGTTTCCGGGATTGGTCCGCGACCCGCTGCTCCAAACCGGCCTGCTTTGCCCGCAACTTTGCCTCCAGCGTCTTGGCCGCGGTGATATCCGCGAAGGTGATTACGACGCCGTCAATCCGGTCGTCCAGGGTGCGGTAGGGCATGATGCGCACGCCAAACCAGCGGCCGTCGCGCGCGGAAATCGGTTTTTCTGCCGAGGCGAGTGTCCGCAGCACCCCCCGCGCATCCTCGGCCAGTTCCGGGTAGCGCAACTCCGAGGCCAGGTCGGTGATCGGCCGGCCCTCGTCGGCAGGGATGAGCTTGATGATTTTTGTCGCCTGGGGGGTGAACCGGCGCACGTTGAGCTCGTTATCTAAAAAGAGGGTGGCAATGTCCGTGCTGTTGAGCAGGTTCTTCATGTCGTTGCTGGCCCGCGAAAGCTCGTCTACCTTGGCCTGCAACTCGGTGTTGACGGTCTGGAGCTCCTCGTTCATCGATTGCATCTCCTCCTTCGAAGTGGTGAGTTCCTCGTTGGTGGATTGCAGTTCCTCGTTGGTGGATTGCAGTTCTTCGTTGGCGGACCGGAGTTCCTCCTGCGAGGTCTGCATCTCTTCGTGGGTGGCCCGCGCTTCGCCTCGGACCTGCAGCAGTTCCTGCTCCAGTTGCGCCACCCGCGTGCTGCGGGCGTGGGGGGTCAGTTTGTAACTCGCCGCTTTGCCGGTCACGGGCGCAGGGACATCGGTGAAAACGATCATCACCAACCCCTGCAGCGGGCCGGGTTCCTCAAGGCGCTGGACGGTCAAATCCACACGCTGCTCCCCGCCGTTGGTGCCGACCTTGAGCCCGTGAACCGCCACCTTTGCTGGTTTCCGGAGCGCTTCCTGAAAGGCGCCAGCCAGTTCGTAGCGCAGCCCTTCGCGGGCCATCGCAAAGAGGTTCCAGTTGGCCTTGCCGGCGGCCGGTTCCAGGTACTTTCCGGTGCGGCCGCTGACGTAAAAAATGTCCCCTTTGTCGTTGGTGATCACGGCCGGCGGGGCGTAACGCTGCAGGACCAACTGATCCGCCAGGGACTGGAGACTGGGCGGCGGTTTCGCCGCCAGCCGTACATCCGGCCCGGTAGGCGGGCTCGCGCTAAAAGACGAGGGAAGGTCGACCAGCTCCGGTCGCGGGCTGGATTCCGTCCGCCGGAAGAGCCGCAATCTGCCGCTGAGCGGTGCAAAAAGGTCGGGGCAATTGCCAGTCGTCTCCGCGCTGCCGAGGAACAAAATGCCGCCGGGCCTGAGGCTGTAGTGAAACAGCGGAATCAGTTTCTTCTGAACCTCCGCCGTCAGATAGATCAGCAGGTTGCGGCAGCTCAGGAGGTCCAGCTTGGTAAAGGGCGGATCCACGATGAGATTCTGGGAGGCAAAGATCACCATCTCGCGAATTTCTTTGCGCACCCGGTAGCCGTGTTCTTCCTTGGTGAAGAACCGCCTCAGCCTCTCGCCCGACACGTCAGCGGTTATATTGGTCGGAAAGATTCCCTGGCGGCCTCTGGCAATCGCGTCCTGGTCCAGGTCGGTGGCGAAGATCTGCACGCCGAAATTGCCCTTGGGATTGGCCTGCTCGAGTGCTTCCTTGAAAACGATGGCCAGGGAATAAGCCTCTTCCCCGGTGGAGCAGCCGGGCACCCACGCGCGCACGGCCTGTCCGGGCGACCGGTTCGCGAAGAGGCTCGGGATGGCCTCCTCGCGCAACTGCTCCCAGGCGGCGGGGTCGCGGAAGAAGCTCGTCACCCCGATCAGCAACTCCTTAAAGAGCAGGTCCAACTCCTGCGAGTTCTCCTGCAAGTAACGGACATAAGCCACCATCTTTTTGATCTGGTGAATGCCCATCCGCCGCTCAATCCGGCGATAGAGGGTGTTCCGTTTGTAGAGGGAAAAATCGTTGCCGGTGTGGGCGCGCAGCAGGATGACCGCCTTTTCCAGGGCGCTTTGGGCCTTGTCTTCCAGCGGCACTTCCGTCCGGGCGATCAGCGGAGTGCGCTGCAGATAGGCGAGGATTTTCCCCGGTAATTCGTCCGCTGGCGCCACGATATCCGCCAGCCCGGCGTCAACCGCGCTACGCGGCATGCTGTCGAATTTGGCCGTTGCCGGCTCCTGCACCAGCACCACCCCGGCCTTCTCTTTGATGGCACGCAGGCCCAACGTGCCGTCGGAGCCCATCCCGGAGAGAATCACGCCAATGCTGTGCTCCTGTTGGTCCTGCGCCAGCGTGCGGAGGAAGAAATCGATCGGCAGGCGCAGCCCGCGGGGCGCCGCCGGTTCGAGCAAGTGCAGGACCCCGTGCAGGATGGACATGTCCTTGTTCGGCGGGATCACATAGACGCAGTTGGGCCGCACCCTGGTGCGATCCTTGACTTGCATGACTTTCATGCCGGTGGCGCGTTGAAGCAGTTCCGGCATGACTCCCTTGTGCGTCGGGTCCAGGTGCTGCACAATCACAAAGGCCATGCCGCTGCCCGCCGGCACGTGCCCCAGAAACTCTTCCAAGGCTTCGAGTCCCCCGGCGGAGGCCCCGATGCCGACGATCGGGAACGACGCACTGGCCGCCGAGGTTGCTGTCTCTTGATGAACAGCGTTGGCGGGCTTGTTCTTAGGTTTCCTGATTCCTGCCGTATTCACGGGCCAACCGTTCTATGGTTGCAACCGACATATCTACGAGCCGGTGCGTGCTGGCAATCTCTTTCTGGAGGCTCTTGTCGTTGAGGGCGGCCGCCTTCTTCACCGTCAATAACCGGACATTGATTCCCAACAGAGTCTGGGCGACCTCATTCTGGAGATCGTGGCTGATCTTTTTTCGATTGTTCTCCTGCGCCGACAAAATCCGGTGGGTCAGGTGCTGGTAATGCTTTCGCAGGGAAAGTGATTCCTCCAACAGTTTTTTGTAGTGTGCGACCCTTTTCTTGAGGGCTGCCTCCACGGTCTTGTGCTGGGCGATTCCCTGTTTCAAGAACCGGTTGGATGCAGCCAGGTCCACCGAACGCTGGTCGAGCGCCGGGTTCGGCGGGCCCAAGTGGGCGCCGGTCTTGTGGGCGGCTTGATGCCTCTTCTCGATCGGAGAGATCGTCTCGAGGAAAAAAATGTCCGCCTGTTCGATCAGCGCCTTTCTCGTGTTGGATGCCTTCAGTGTGGCGAGCGCTCGCTCGTGAATCCTGGCCATGTCCAGCGTCTGCAACCCAATGGCCGCGGCCTGGTGTCGCAATGCTCGAGCCGGTTCCAGGCTGGCACGCGAGCCTTGCTTCAGGTATTTTCCCAACGCGGCCAGGTATCGTCCTGACAACACGCTCAACTTGCGTTTCATGATCTGTCGGAAATTGGCCCGCCGGTACGCTGGATCTCCGTCGGCACCGCAACAAACCAAGGTAAGTATCTGGCTATTGCCTCAAGCTGTCTATCGGGGAAGTCCCCAATGTGCGACCCGCTCATTTCCTGCACGCGTGAATCTTGAACTCATCTTGTCGTCCACTGTGCAGAATGCATAGTGCGGCGGTGGTGGTAGTGCAAGTTGCAATGCCCAGGCATCCTCTCAACCCTCCCCAAAGGTGCGCTTAAACACCGGAATCGGGCTGGATTGAAGAGGTTAGAGCGCCGAGCGTCGGCTTGGCCCTCCATTAGCTGGAAGAGAAAGGAAGACTCAAATTCATCGACGTTTATGATACCGAATCACAAAGAGTTTATCGAAGCCATCAAGGAGAAGAAGAAGGTTGCCTTACGGTTCTATAGCAAAGCCGACAGCCAAGTGATCGATCTGGTCTGCGCTCCCACGGATTATGGTCCGGGAGCTGGAATTCCGGACGGGGTGAACCGGTATTCGCTGTGGGACTACACGAGCAACAATGGCTCTCATACCCTCAGCCTCCTGCCGGAACAGGTTTTGGACATCCGGATTCTGGGTGAAGTGTTTGACCCGACACAAATCGATGTTAGGCCGCCACACTGGTTCATCGAGCGGGATTGGGGGACGCAAGCCTGATCCATTGATGCCGAAAGGGTATGGACGCGACCTCCCGGGCCTGCCCCGTCCCTCTACCGTCGCCGCCCGACCGTTGGCGGGCAGGGGCGACGGCCCGAAACCCTACCCGCCAAAAAGGAATGAAATCATGAATACATTGACACGTTGGAATCAGTTAAGGCAACTGGAAGCCCTGCAACACGGCTTGGGCAGCCTATTCAGCCGGTCCCCGGCCCAGTGGCCCGAGGGCCAGGAAGAACCCATGGCGGTGGCCGAATGGGCTCCGTTGGTGGACATCAGCGAAGATGACAAGGAATACCTGATCAAGGCCGAATTGCCTGAAGTGAAGAAAGAGGATGTGAAGGTCACTGCGGAAGAGGGCACGTTGACCATCATGGGCGAACGCAAATTTGAGAAGGAGGAGAAAGGCAAAAAGTATCACCGCATCGAACGGGCCTATGGCAGTTTCGTGCGCAACTTCTCACTCCCGGATGATGCCAGCCCTGCCAGGGTCACCGCCGAGTTCAAAGACGGCGTGCTGACGGTGCATCTGGCCAAGACCGAGCAGGCCAAGCCGCAGCAAATCGAGGTCAAGGTTGCCTGAGCGGGCACGGCGGGGGGCGGTTGAAATCGCCCGCCGCGAGCACCGGAGCCCGTGCTCATGCTCGCCGCAGAGGAAGTGGTGCGCCTGCCACAACAACATTCCTGAACCGATATGAAAACCACCCTTCGCTATCTCAGCCTCAATGCCCAAGTCACCTGGCACCGCCAGGTGGAGGAACAACTCAAGCACCTGCATAGGCTGACCCCGATCACCGCCGCCGCAGTGGTCCTCGAACATCAACGGGAAGCCAAACCGGCCTTCCGCGTCCAAGTCCGGTTGGAGGTTCCGGGGCCGGGCATGCACGCCAAGGCTACCCGCCATACGCGCGACGGGGCGCTGCTGGTTCATGGCCCAGCCCTGCACGCCGAGGCCAAAGACAACACGCTTGAGGCCGCGTTACTCAAGGCCACCCAGGATTTGGAGCACCAGATTCAGGCCCGCCAACTCCGGCGCCTGAAACGAGGCAAAAGCCAACTGCAACTCAGCGCCATCTCCGGCCGGTGGGCCCATGCGCAGGCCGGTCAAAGAGCGTGAAAGAAAATGCCTGGTCCCATCATGCCCAACGGCGTTTTCATCAACTGATCATCGAACAAGCCAATAGGAAGAACTGGAACATACGGACAAACGAACACAATCACCCGGCAATGACATGCGCACGCTCGCGGAAGACGCGCGCGCCTTGATGGCCGCCACCGCCGACGTGGCCGTGCACGAGCATCGTTATTCCCAACACGAGGAGGTTGTGGACGAGATTACAGCCTGGTGGCAGAAAGCACTTGGGACGAAGGCCGTATTGGGACAAGCGAGCAACCGGCCACCACCAGGACCGAGACCGCCCGTCCCTAAACTCCAATGAACGAAACTCCTATGCCCATCACGCTTAAATCCCTGTACCAATATCTGAGACTGATCGAGAACCCGTCGGAGCTGAAAAGGAGACTGCCGGCCTCTTCGAACCCAAGGACGCTGAAGGAAGGATTGTGCGAAACGAGCCGGCTCGTGGAGGTGGATGAGGCCGTGTTCAAAGACGCGCAGACCATCGCGGCCCTGATCGGCGCCCAGAGGTTCGTGATGATTTGGGGAGAGCCTTCGGTAACCGAGCAGGTTGCTCGTGTCTTCGACGGCTCGCGGCTTCTTTTGGCAATCCTGATTGGGACCGCACCGCCGAGTCAGAGGGGCACGACGGCAGGCACCGCCCCACAGCAGGGCGGGGCGATGGCTGCCCTTTCATCTGGCCATTCTCCACCCACGGGCGAACTGCCTGCTGCCTGGGCACAGTCCAATGTCCAACAGGAATCAGCCTTAGACAGCTTGCATCCACTCCTTTCGGGGAATGTGCCGTTGACGTGCCGGGTTTTCAGGGCGCTTTTCGAGCACATGCTGGGTTGCGCGCCGCGAGGCAGCGCCTCGCAGGGAAGTGTCTCGCTAGTGAACGACCTTACCGGCAGCAAAGAACATGGCCGCTCCTTTCTCTCAACCGCTCTTTTCATTCTGGGTGCCGAACTCGACCACGACAACCTGATGTCCTTTATGATGCAGCAAGGACTTTTTGGCATTCCCCTTTTCGAGCACATGGTGCAGAATAGAGACTACTGCGAGGCCTTTCACTCTTTTAGACGTCTCGAGCGGGCTTTCATGGGGTCTCCCACCGCGGAGGAAGCACATCTCCGGAATCGGCTCGACAAGTTCAACGCGCAATTCGGGGGCCAGCCCTACGGGGCGAAAATCTTCGACCTGGAGGAGCAGGATAAGGCGAAGCTCGATGCGTACCTGGCCGCAGCCGATCTGCTGGAAGCTATGGCACTCACGCCTTGGTGTATAAGCCTGAACAAAGCAGTATCAATCGCCTCGTCAAATTCGATTCGTTCCCTATCCGTCATCGCCGGCCATTTTGAGCGCTTTTCCCGCGGCGAACGTGCCCGAGAACAGACCAACTGCGAAATCGCCGACCATCTCCTCGCCTTTGCCAGGCAATTCTCCGTCGACACCAAACCGGCATAGTGAACACTGCTTATGAAGATCGTCGAAGGGCATTGCCCAACCGTGGCTGCACGCTGGTAAATACGGGCGCGGTCGTCTCGGTGCGCGAACCAAAGCGCCCGTCCAAAAACAAATTGTTCCTTTATGAAATGGTCTCTCAAGCTCGGCAAACTGCTCGGCATTGACGTTTATCTTCACTTCACGTTTCTGCTGCTGCTCGCTTTTTTAGGGTTCGTTTACTGGCGCGCCACTCAGAACGTTGAGGCCGCGCTGCGGGGTGTCGCCTTCATGGTCGCCTTGTTTGGCTGCGTGGTCCTGCACGAACTGGGCCACGCCTTAATGGCGCGCCGCTACGGCATCAAGACGCGTGACATCACCCTGCTGCCCATCGGCGGGGTGGCGCGCCTGGAACGGATGCCCGAAGACCCCAAGCAGGAACTCGTGGTCGCCCTGGCCGGGCCGGCGGTCAATGTGCTGCTGGCCGGCATCCTCTTCGGCGTGCTCCTCGCGATCGGATGGAGGGCGGGGAGTGCGG
>DATDCV010000194.1:0-3850 GCA_036524155.1 Verrucomicrobiia bacterium | reverse complement strand
GACGGTCACGGCAGATTCGACTCCCCCCACGATCATCTCCGTTGGCAACCTCGGCGACAACGATCTGGTCACCGTGCTCTTTTCCGAGCCGGTCGAAGCTGTCACCGGCACCAACCGCCTGAATTACTCCATCAACAATGGAGTCTCGGTCAATGGCGCCTCGTTCGGAGGCGACGCTCGCTCCGTGGTGCTGCGAACTTCTCCGCTCAGCGGTGGAATCCTGTACACCCTGACGGTTAACAATGTCCGCGACCGCGCCACCAACCCCAACACCATTGCCCAAAATACCCAACGCACTTTCACGATTGATTTCACTCCGCTCGACAGCTCTGCCCGCGCCCTGGACCGCGAGCCGCTCGGACCCTGCTCCCGCCGCACCGGCCTCGTCATCTCCGAGATCATGTTCCACCCCACCAACCGGCCTGACGCCAAAGAACTCGAGTTCATCGAGCTCTACAACTCCCAGGTTTATGCCGAGGACCTCGGCGGCTTCCGGCTCACCGGCGATATCTCCTACACCTTTCCCCCAAATACTACTATCGCCGCCGGCGGTTACCTCGTCGTCGCGCCGGTTCCCGCGGATGTGCAAAGTGTCTTCGGGATTTCGGGCGTCCTCGGCGGTTTTACCAACCGGCTCTCCAACGGTTCCGGCACCATCCGCATCCGCAACCGATTCGGCGCGGTGCTGCTCGAGGCGAATTTCTCGGGCGGTTCCCCCTGGCCAGTGGCCGCCGACGGCGCGGGGCACTCACTCGTGCTCGCCCGGCCCAGCTACGGCGAAGCCAATCCGGAGGCCTGGGAAGCGAGCGACCTGGTTGGCGGCACGCCCGGCCGTGGCGAAACCGCGGCCCCGAATCCATACCAAACCATCGTCATCAACGAGTTCCTCGCTCACACCGACCCGCCGGATTGGGATTACATCGAGCTCTATAATTACAGCGCCTCCCCCGTTAACCTCACCGGCTGCGTTCTGACCGATGACCCGGTTACGAACAAATTCCTGCTGCCGAACGTCACCATCCCCGCCCGCGGCTTTGTTGTTTACTATGAGACGAACATGGGTTTTGCCCTCAGCGCCGCCGGCGAGACCCTTTATCTCAAAAATCCGTCCGGCACAAAAATCATCGACGCCGTCCGGTTCAAAGGCCAGGAGAACGGGGTCGCCACGGGGAGGTATCCCGATGGGGCGCCCCAGCTTTATCGGCTGTTGACCAAAACGCCCGGGACAGCCAACGGGCGAATTCGCGTCAGCAACGTCGTGCTCAACGAAATCATGTACCATCCCGTTACGGGCAGCAGCGATGACGAGTTCGTCGAGCTGTACAACCGCGGACCGTCGGCGGTCAATCTCGGCGGCTGGCGGCTTAGTGATGGCGTTTCGTTCACCTTCCCGACGAACGCCCTGATCCCGTCCGGAGGTTACGTCGTCGTCGCGAATAAGGCCGCGCACCTGATGACCAACTACGCCGGGCTCACGGTCAATAACACTTTCGGCGATCTCGGCGGCAATCTCGGGAATGGCGAGCGCGTCGCCCTGACCATGCCCGACACCATCGTTTCGACCAACGGCAACGTCGTGGAAACTAACCTGATTCACATCACGGTGGACGAGGTGACGTTTCGCAAAGGCGGCCGCTGGGGCCAATGGGCGGACGGCGGTGGCAGCAGCCTCGAATTGGCCGACGCCCATACCGATCACCGCCAGGCCTCCAATTGGGCCGACAGCGATGAAAGCAACAAAAGCGCCTGGACCAATATCGAATACACCGGCGTGCTGGATAACGGCCAAGGCGCCGCCGACGCACTCCACATCTTCCTCCAGGGCGCCGGCGAATGCCTCGTCGACAATGTCGAGGTCTTCAGCTCCGGAGGCGCGAACCTGATAGCGAACCCGGATTTCGAAAGCAGTTTCACCGGCTGGTTTGGCCAGGGCACTTGTGATCAGTCCTACTGGCAGGCAACCGGCGGTTTCGGCGGTGGCAAGTGCCTTCACCTGGTGGCCAGCGGCCGCGGCGATACCGGCGCGAACCATGTCAGATCCGGGTTGACTTCGGCGCTTTCCGCGGGAGAGACGGTTACTCTCCGTGCCAAGGTCCGCTGGCTGAAGGGAAATCCTGAAATCCTGCTCCGCTTGCACGGCAACTGGCTCGAGGCCTACGGCAATATTTGCGGCGCGCGAAACCTCGGCACACCCGGCGCCGCGAACAGCCGCGCCGTCTCCAACTCCGGTCCCGCGATCCACGATGTCTGCCACAGCCCGTTGCTTCCCGCCGGAGGCCAGGCCGTAACGGTCCGGGCGCAAGTGACCGACCCCGACGGCCTGGGCTCTTTGACTTTGAAATACCGCCTCGACCCCGCCACCAACTACACCGCCCTCAGCATGGCATACAACGGCGCCGGCCTTTACTCGGCGAACATTCCCGGTCAGCTTGCCGGCACCCTGGCCGCCTTTTATATCGAGGCCACCGATTACTCCACTAGCCCCGTCATCACCCGATTCCCGGGCGATGCCCCGGCGCGTGAGTGCCTCGTGCGCTTCGGTGAATCGGTGCCCAACACCGGACGCGTCGGCACCTACCGCTTTTGGTTCACGCAAGCGACGAACAACCGGTGGACCGCCCGCGAAAGAAACAGCAATCAACCGCTCGATGCCACCTTCGTCTACAACGCCAGCCGCGCCGTCTACAACATCGGCACCCTCTACAGCGGCAGCCCCTGGCACACCCCGGGTTACAACGGGCCGCTCAACAACATTTGCGACTATATCCTCGCTTTTCCAGCCGACGACTTAATGCTTGGCGCGACCGATTTTGTCCTCGCCAGCCTCGGAAATCTAAACAACGACGCCACCACTCAACGCGAACAGGCCGCGTTCTGGATGCTCGGAGAATTGGGCGCGCCCACTCTCTATCGACGGCCCGTCAACTTGTTCGTCAATGGCCAGCAACGCGGCCTGGTCTATGAGGACGCCCAGCAGCCCAGCGGCGATACCGTCAAGGAATGGTTTTCGGACGACACTAACGGCGACCTCCACAAAATCGAGGATTGGTTTGAATTCGACACCAGCGGGGATAACCAACTGTTTAACGTGGATGCGACACTGCAAAATTTCACAACCACCGGCGGAGCCAAGAAGCTGGCGCGCTACCGCTGGAACTGGCGCAAACGCGCGGTCAACGATTCGGCAAACGACTATGCCGAGTTTTTCCAACTGGTAGATGCCGTGAATACCGTCCAGCCCGAGCCATACAATTCACAGGTCCAGCGGCTTGTCGATTACGAAGAATGGGCCCGAGTGATGGCTCTCGAGCACCTGGTCGGCAACTGGGACAGCTATGGGCATAGCCGCGGCAAGAATATGTACGCCTACAAGCCGCAAAACGGGAAATGGACGCTTCTGGCCTGGGACATCGATTTCGTCTTCGATAACGGCGGCGACTACCCGACTACGGATCTGAACCCGGGTTCGATGCCCATCAACGACGGCACGATGCGCACATTCTTGTCCTTCCCGCCCATCCAGCGCGCCTGGTGGCGGGCCTTGCAGGATGCGGTGAACGGCCCGTTGCTCGATGCGAAAGTTTCGGCGTTCATGAACGCAAAATACCAGGGCCTGGCCGCCGCCGGACTGCCGGTAGCCGATCCTTCCGGCCCGCTGGCTTACATCGCCAGCCGTCGCAGCTACATTCAATCTCTTCTGGCTGGCGTCGCCTTCAACTTCGCCATCACGAGTGGCAATAATTTCAGCACGAACCGAAATTATATCTCGATCAGCGGCACCGCCCCCATCGGAGTCAGCACCATCACCATCAACGGCGTCCCCTTCCCGGTCACCTGGTCCAGCGTCTCG
>DATDCV010000193.1:0-1843 GCA_036524155.1 Verrucomicrobiia bacterium | reverse complement strand
GACTCGGCGGGTTCAGGGGGCCAAAGCGGCGAGCATCGGTTCGGTGGATTCTCTGGCTCATCGTCGCCGCGATGTTGCTTGGTGCCGCTCTCCCTAGCGTGGCTGCCAAGGCCGTTTTCGCGGTCGGTGACACAGATTTCCTGCTCGATGGGAAGCCATTCCTGGTGCGCCGCGGCGAAATGCACTTTGCCCGCATCCCTCGCGAATACTGGCAGCACCGGCTCCGGCTCGCGCACACCATGGGCTTGAATACCGTCTGCGCCTACCTGTTCTGGAATGTTCACGAGCCTCAACCTGGTCATTTCGATTTCAGCGGCATGGCGGATGTGGCCGAGTTTTGCCGCCTGGCCCAAGACGAGGGCCTCAAGGTCATTCTGCGGCCCGGCCCTTACTCCTGCGCCGAGTGGGATTTTGGAGGTTTCCCTTACTGGTTGCTGAAGATCCCCGATATCAAACTGCGCACGCAGGATCCCCGTTACCTGAGCGCCTGCCGGCATTACCTCCGCGCTGTCGGAAAACAACTTGCCCCGCTTCAGATCACCCACGGCGGACCAATCATCATGGTCCAGGTCGAGAACGAATACGGTTCTTATGGCAGCGACAAACAGTACATCGGAATTCTTCGAGACTACATAAAGGAGGCCGGGTTTGATGTGCCGCTGTTCACCTGCGACGGCCCGTCACAACTAATGAACGACACCCGCGACGATTTGTTCTGTGTGGTGAACTTTGGCGGCGGGCCCGAAGGTAATTTTAAAGCCCTGCGGCAGATTCGTCCCAAAGGGCCGCTGATGTGCGGTGAGTACTATCCCGGCTGGTTCGATAGCTGGGGCAAGCCGCACCATGTGGGGAACACCACGACCATCGTCAACGAGCTCGGTTGGATGCTGGAGCACAATGCGTCGTTCAGCATCTACATGGTCCATGGCGGGACGTCGTTCGGCTTCACCGCCGGCGCGAATTGCCCGCCTTTTGCGCCGCAGGTCACCAGTTATGATTACGATGCGCCGATCAGCGAGGCAGGTTGGGACACACCCAAGTTCCACGCGCTGCGCGACCTGTTCTTGAAACACCTTGCCCCCGGTGAACGCCTGCCCGAGGTGCCGCCACGCAATCCCGTTATCAGAATCGAGCCTTTTGAATTGGGAGAGGTGGCGCCGCTGCTGGCCAAATTGCCCACCCCCAAAATGGCCAAACGCCCCCAACCGATGGAGATGTATGGCCAGGCGCGTGGTTGCATCCTGTATCGCACCACTCTGCCTGCCGGCGGCGCTTCGGTGCTGCGCCTCACCGAGCTTCACGATTATGGCCTGATCTTTCTCGACGGAAAGAAACTGGCCACGCTGGACCGTCGGCGGAACCAAAGCACAGTCCAACTGCCCGCCCGGCCCGCCACGACTCAACTCGATGTACTGGTCGATACCTTCGGGCATGTCAATTACGGCGGGTACTTGCACGACCGCAAGGGGATTACTGAGAAGGTCGAAGTGGTTGCGGGCGGCGAAACCAGAGAACTCGTCGGATGGGAAGTTTTCAATTTCCCGCTCGACTCGCGAGATCTTAACCGGCTGAAATTTCAGAGAGCTACAACGGATCAGCCCGCTTTCTATCGGGGCGATTTCGAAGTTGCGCAGGCGGGCGACACCTTGCTCGATTTCAGCACCTGGGGCAAAGGCGTCGCGTGGGTTAACGGCCACAACCTTGGTCGATTCTGGAACATCGGCCCGCATCAGACGCTTTACTGCCCGGGTCCCTGGCTCAAAAGGGGAATCAATCAATTGGTCGTCTTCGAACTCAACGGGGCCAGCCAGCACGTCGTGAGCGGCCTGACCGAACCGATTCT
>DATDCV010000192.1:0-11834 GCA_036524155.1 Verrucomicrobiia bacterium | reverse complement strand
GCGGACGCTGCGCACGCGCTCTGCTCGGGCGTCGTGGTGGCGCACGTCCGGGACGCGAGCGTCGGGCCGGTCACGGAGCTGAACACGCATCCGTTCGTGCACGGGCCATGGCTCTTCGCGCACAATGGCACCGTCGCCCGGTACGAGAAGCACGACCGGGTGCGCGCCGCCCTGGAGGCCGAGATCGATCGGCCGCTCCGCTACGCGATCCGCGGTGACACCGACAGCGAGCGCTGCCTGTACGTGCTCCTCACCCGGCTCGCCGCGATGGTGCCGGCCGGGACGCCCCCCGCGCTCGAGCACGTGTGCGCCGCGATGGCGCAGACGATCGCGACGATCGTGGCCGTCGTGACAGGATCTTGACCGCCTTAAGGCCCTCCTTGATCACGGGAACTTTGATCACCACGTTCTGGTGAATTTTGGCCAGCGCCACCCCTTCCTTCACGATGCCTTCGGCGTCCAAAGCAACCGTTTCCAGGCTGACCGGCCCGTTCACGATATCGCAGATCTCCCGGTAGACCTCGCTTGGTTTGCGGCCGGATTTGGCGACGTGCGACGGGTTGGTAGTCACGCCGTCAATGATGCCCCAGCTCCAGGCCTCGCGGACCTGGGCGACCTCGGCGGTATCGATGAATAGTTTCATAGGAGAATCAGCTTGCAGATTTGCACATGCTTGATAGTTGGCGGAAGAAAGGGGATCAAGCAGGCACGGGTTTCCACTCGTGCACAGCCAGGGCCGCGGCGCCCAGCGCGCCGTTGAAGGCGCCCAGATGCGAATTCACAACCAAGGGCGGCCCGGACGGGGGAGCAAAAACTCTGAGGCTCTGTTCCAGGCGCTTGAAGAACACCTCCTGGAAATCAGTCAGCGCCCCCGCCAAAATGATCTTCTCCGGGTTAAAACTGCAGTGCAGTTGGTTGAGCACGAGGCCGAAGGCCCCGGCTACCCGATCCAGGAACCCCAGCACCACGGCGTCTCCCGCCCGCGCGGCCTGCAGCAACGCCTCCACGGGGGCCTCGGCCGAACGTGCCCCGGGCGCGCCCCCTCTGGACCCGGAGGTGGCCGCCAGGCGGTCCCGCAGAGACTGGAGCGACGCGATTTCCTCGAGCCGCAAATAAGCGGGGCCGGAAGCAGACCGGCCAACCCCGCCGTCACCCGGCAGCGCGCAAGGCCAATCGCCAATTTCACCCGCACGGTTGTCGGCGCCATGGTAGACCTGGCCGTCAATGATGATGCCCGCGCCCAGGCCGCTGCGCATTCCCACACAAATCAGGTTGCGCAGACCCCGGCCCTGGCCAAACCAAAGCTCCGCCAGCGCCATCGTGCGAATCGTGTTTTCGACAAATACCGGCACGCCAAACCGCTCGCTCAGGCGGCTCACCAACGGAACGTTCTCCCAGCCTTTGATGTGCTTGTAACTCAGCGCCACCCCTTTGGCTGGATCGATCAAGCCCGGCACGCCAATCCCGATCGCCAGCACCTTCCGATCGTCCCCGGCCATCACCGTTTCAATCGCGTGCTCAATCTTCCCCAGGATCTTGTCCACCGGCTCAGCCGCGGCGATCGTATCGTGAAACTGCCGCAGCGGCCGCTGCGAAAAGTCGACGGCGGTCGCCATTATGTTGCGCGCTTCGAAATCGACGCCGATAAACCGTCCGCCTCGCGGATTCAACGCCAGGATCGTCGGCGGCCGGCCAAAATCGCGTTCCGCCGCTTTGCCCTCGAAGAGAAATCCTTCCTCGACCAGATGATCGACATAGATCCCCACTGTCGATGGCGCCAAATTGAGAATTCTCGCCAGGTCGACCCGGGACAGGCCTTCCTTGGCGCGCACCCGCAGCAGCAGATCCGCCTGCTGGTTGGCGATCGTGTCACGTTTGATCTTGAAACGTTTTGCAGGCCGCGCGCCGCGGCTTTGGAGCTTGTTCTCAGTCAGCATAGCTCACTTGGTTTGGACGATATATTTTTCTTTCGTAAAATGTCAATAGCCCTTCTGCCCGGGTTCTGCAGCCTGAACCCCCAGTGAACTGAATCCGGCCTGAAGTCAGCGCGCCGGCGGCGACTCCGGGCCAGTTTCCAGGCCCGACGCCCCGCTAGAGAAACGTCGAGGTTCCCGATTGAAACAGTCAAAGTTCACTGAGGGTTATCGCCTGGCTCTCGCACACGGAAATACAGCTCTGGCATCCGCTGCATTCGTCGGTATTGCCGACAACGATCCGGTCGCCCTCGCGCTTATAAATTTCGACCGGGCAAATGCTTACACACTCCCCGCAGACTTTGCACTTTTGCTCCTCGATGACTACGACATACATACTGGTGAATCTCTGACCTGAATTTGTTGTGACTCGAAATAGTTCGGCGACCGCCCCGGTTTCATCTCGCGTAGCCGAAGCTCATATTCGGATCGCTTGCCCGAGGAGGTCCATCACGCCGCCGACCTCCGCCTCCACTTTGTAGTGGGCAAACGCGGCCTGCAGTTGAGCCTTGCAGATCGCGCAGGGCGTGGCGAGAAAGTTCGCCCCGCTGGCCTGGAACGCTTCCACTCTCGGTCGGGCTCCTTTCATGCGCACATCCATCAATTCATCGGCCAGCATTCCTCCGCCTGCCCCGCAGCAAAAGGTGCGTTCACGCGTCGTGTCCGGGTGCATTTCACGGAAGCCGATCGCAACTTGCCGAAGTATTTCCCTCGGCTCCTCGGTCAGGCCGCCGGCGCGTGCCAGGTTGCACGGGTCGTGGTAGGTCACGGCCAGGCCGTCGTTCGCCGAGCGGTCGATCCGGATGGCCCCTCGCCGGATGAGCCGCAGGGCAAACTCGCAAATATGCTCCGGCCGCGGCGACTCGAGGAAATCGAGCGGGCCGTTCAACGTGTCGGTGAACGCCTGGGCCGCGCGCCAGGCGTGGCCGCACTCGCCGATAACGAGGCGCCTAACTTTTAGCTGCCGGGCGGAATCGACCAGGCGCTTGTTCACTTTTTGAAGCTGGTCATAATTCAGGAACAAGCCAAAATTGCCGGCCTCGCTTGCGTAGGTGCTGGTGGTCCAACTGACACCAGCGGCGTGGAACAGCTTCGCGTAGCCGATCATCGTATCGGGGTTGGCAAAGAGATCCGCGGAGGGGGGCACCAGCAGCACTTCGGCGCCTGCCTCGTTGACCGGGATGCGGATGTCGGCGCCGGTCTGCTCCTTCATTTCCTGTTCCAGGAACTGGCAGCTATCGCGCCAGGCGGCTTCGGGGATCCCGAGGTTGTTGCCAATCTCGTGGGCCTTCTTGATCACCTCGGTGACATACTTGGTGGCAACGCCAATGGAGGCCATGACCTCGCGCGCCGCGGCCGTCAGCTCTGCGGTGTCGATGCCGAACGGACAAAACACCGCGCAACGGCGGCATTCCGAGCATTGGTAAAAGTAAGTGTACCATTCCTGCAGCACGGGCTCGCTCAGGTCCTCCGCGGCGGCCAGCCGTCCGCCCAGCCGTCCGGCCGCTGTGAAATGGCACCGGTAAACTTTCCGCAGCAACTCGGCACGCGCCACGGGCATGTTATTCGGATCGCCAGTGCCCAGAAAGAATTGGCATTGATCCGCGCACGCGCCGCAACGAACGCAAACGTCGAGGAAAAGCCGCAACGAACGTCGCCCGCGCAGTAGTTCCTCAAGCTTGCGCAACGCCGCCGCCTGCCAGTCCGGCGGCAGCTCCGCAGGCAAACCCAAAGGGGCAAGCAACTCCTTTTTCGCGCGGTGGCAACGCTGGCCGGCGGAAGCGCCTGGGGTGAGGCGGGGAGGAGTCATGGGGAAAGAAATCCGTGGAGGAATCCTGGTAGGGACGCGTTCCACCGCGTCCCATTCTTTTCTCCAAGCCATTCGACGGACGCGGTGGAACGCGTCCCTACCATTTCGGTTGCGGCCTTGCCGGGCTGTGCGCTAGGCCCCTTTTCGCGGCTAATTCCTTTAGGTTTCACGCGTAGCGTTTCTCCCGCGGGTTGTTTCGTTGGTTGAGCGGGGGGCTGAGGACCAGCCCTCCCAAGTGGACCAACTTGCTGAATGGAAGGTAAACCAGCAGCGCACAGACCAGCAGCAGGTGGGCGGCAAATGTCGGATCATCCGGCGCCGGCGCCGGCTGGAATCGCAGCAAACCTGACACAAACTCACGCGCTTGCTCCAGCTCCAAACCGCCCAGGAAGCGCATGTGGTTCCCGCTGCCGACCAACATCAGGAGCAGCCCCAGGGCAAAATAATCGCTATACGTCGAAAGGTAACGTACCCGTTCCGCTGCCACCCGCCGCAACAACAGATAGATCAAAGACCCGGCCGCCAGGATGCCAAACGCGCCGCCGGTGACCTGCGCCCATCGATGAAACTCGGCTCCGGTAAGTCCAAACAAAGCCTGTACAAAACCCGGGATGACCAGCCCGGCAACATGCCCGGTCGCCAGCAGCACCACCGAAACGTGAAACGACCAGGCGGCCAGCCAAAGCCCGCGGTCCGACCGGTAGAGACTGCGGAACAGCAATGCCTCCCCCGCCAACCGGCGGAAGACTCCACCGGTAGTAACCGGCCCCGGGGTCAGCACAATCTTCAGCGGCACTGGCGTACGCAACCACGTGAACAAGCGCCACCCCATGCCGGCCAGGAAGATGGCGGTGGACACGTAGAAAATGGCGGTCAGCGCGGTCATCGATGGCGGGGGTCTGCGGCGGGGAGCTCGAACGAAATCCGAAATCCGAAATCCGAAATCCGAAAGAATTCCGAAATCCGAAGGCCGAAGGCCGAAGGCGCGAGCAGCCGTTTCTTATCGGGGAACCAAAGAAGGCAAAGGAATGGAGGCATAGGAATAACAAGGAGCCACTGGCTATTCGCTTTCATTTCTTTGCCTCTATCCAGTGCCATTCTCAGTTTGCGTTTTCCTTCGGATTGCGGCCCTTGGACTTCTTTCGGATTTCGGGTTTCGGATTTTTGGGCCACGACAGCTCTCGAACCTCCATTGCCCGCAGACACTAGGCCTGAGCACCACGATGGGTCTAGTTCCCCTTGGTTCATGCCCCTCCTAAACACAGCCGGTCGGCTTGGGGAGTCCGGCCAGCTTGCAGGCGCCTTTGGCGGGGCCGGTAGGAAATAACTGGTAGATATACTTGAGTTGAAATCCGGTCTCTTTGCAGAGCTTGCGGATCATCGGCGCGATGCCGAACTGGAGGTAGTAACTGCGCAGGTAGCGAATCACTTTCCAGTGCTCTTCGGTCAGCTCTTTGACGCCTTCCGCCTCGGCTAGGGCCCGGGCGATCGCCTCGTCCCATTGCGTGGGATCCTGGATGAGCCCGTCTTCGTCCACTTCGAATTGTTTTCCAGCAAGGGTAATAACGGCCATAGAATCAGGATTGGTTTGTGCTTAATACAGGTTCCTCGACGCCCACCTCACCACCGGAAGCGCACATTGGCCTTCGCATGATCGAGGGCGCGGGCGTCGTAACCGTCGATCACTTTAAACGAGAGCGGCAGGCCCGTGCGCTGATAGAACTTCTCCCAGCCAATGCGATCGATCCAATCGCCGACGCGCTCGTCCCTGCGCGCGTGGGCGCTCCAGGCGGTGACGATCTGGTTGACCACGGTGGTGACCTCGGGCCAATAGGGCGGGTTGTTGGGCAGGTAGGGCACCACAACCTTGGCCATCGCCGGGCCACTTCCCGTGTTGGCGGCCTTGCCGCCGACGACGATGGCGACACCGTCGCCGTTAGGGCTGCCGATGGGCGCCATGGCGGCGCAGGCCACCGAGCAGGCCGGGCAGTGAATGCACCGTTTCGGGTCGATCTCGATCATGCCCGGGCCTTTGGGCTTGATGGCGCCGGTCGGGCAAACCGAGATCACCAGCGGCAGTTCGCAGCCTTTGAGCTTGTCCACGTGGATGGGCGGCAAATCGCGGTGAACCGCCACGATCCCGATGTCCGCGCATGAGCCTTCACCGCAATTGTTGATGCAACCCGAGCCCGAGATTTTCAGCTTGGCCGGCAGGCAGTCGGTCTGAAATTCCTTGAGCAGCATGTTCGACACGGCATTCATGATGGCCGCAGGGTCCGAGGCGGCCAGGTGGCAATGCATGTAGCCGGTGCAGCAGGTTGTGTTGTGCAGCGAGCGGTTGGTGCCGCCGACCGGGAACCCGGCGTCCGCCAGATGGGCGATCAGGGCCTCGATCCGTTCGGGGGCTACCCCGACAAACTCCAGCGAGTTGCGCTGCGTGACCCGGAAATAGCCGTTGGCGAACTCGTCAGCCAGGTCGCAGATCTTCCTCAGCGTGGGAGTGCTGACTCGCGCATTGGGCGGCATGCCGGCCCGCACGGTGTAGCAGGCTTCCCCGCTCTCGGCATCGTGCCTGATCACGCCGGGCCGGACGTGTTCGTGGGTGATCCATTTGCCATAGTTCCGCTTCACGATCGGCGGCAGATTGGCTTCTAACGGAGGTATTCCTATGCCAGGCATATGTCTTAGGTTCTAATCGAGCAGTGGGGAGCAATCACAAAATCCGAAATCCGAAATCCGAAGGCCGAATCTGCTTCGGATTTCGGATTTCGGGCTTCTTTCGGATTTCGGATTTCGGATTTCGCATGGGGTATCTATTGCCGCTCGTCCTTAATTTCCTGTGGTTCCCAGTGGTAGAACAAGTTGGTACGCGGCTGTGAGAACAGTTGCGGCGAGGGGGTTATCCCTACCAGGCGGAAGAACTCATCCATGCCGATACGGAGCAGGAAGTCGCCCACCCGCTCTTTCTTGCGGGCGTTGGCGTCGTAGGCCTCGGTGAGCCGCTCGATCAAGTCGAAGACTTCCTTGTAGTCCGGCGGCTCCGCCTTCATGAAAGGCACGAGAACTTTGCCCAGCATCGGGCCGTACTTACCGCGCATCTTTCCGCCCACGATGATTGCTACGCCCCGGTCGCCGCCCGGGCGAACCCCCGGAATCTTGTTGATGCAGTACATGCAGCGATAACAACTGTCGCCGTCGATACTCAAGCCCTGAGCCGCTTCCCACTTCAGGCAGGCCCCCGGACAGCGGGTGCAGACCGTCCCGATGTCGCCGCCTCCATTGACCCACGCCGCGACCTTTGCCTGATCGATCTTCGGCAGGTCGCGGAAAACGCCGCACACAAAGATGTCCGCCTTCTGGCCGCCGCGCACGCAGTCGTTGGGGCAACCGGCGAACTTGCATTTCACTTTGTGCGGGAAGCGCGGGTACTGGACGTCGTCCAGGAACCGCTTATACCATGCATACCGGAACCCAAGGGTGTCATAAAGGGCGAGATCGCATTTAGCCGGGCCGATGCATTCTTCGCTTGTACGATAATCGTCGCCGGTCGAGCCAACGTCGAACCCGAGTTTGGTAATCTCGTCCACCGCCAGCTTGAGGTTTTCCGTGGGCAGGCCCAGCATTTCCAGGTCGCCCCCGGTGCTGAGCAAGTGCAACAGGCCGTAAGCGTATTTGTCGGCGATGTCGCACAGCCCGCGCATGGCCTGGGTGCTGAAAAAGTTGCCGCACGGATCCATGATGCGCAGGAAATTGGAGCCCTTGGTGATCTCCGGCCGGGCTGAAGCGCGGACCAGCACCCCCGCGGCGACCCCCGGCAACGATACGTAGCCGCCATAGCCCCACTGCGTCGTGCGCTTCTGCAGGGCTTCTTCATACATCTGGACCGGATACCTCGTTTGCTTAAGCTCCCGCGCATGGCTGGGCCAGGGACCCTGGGCAACGGCGTCCATCATCGGAGTGGGGGACGGCGGTTTCTCTTCGTGGGAAACGGGTCCGGCCGTTGAAGACTTGGCCTCGAGGCCTGGTGCCGGGGCGATGACCGCCTCTTCCGCGGTGCGCACTTCCTTGAGCCGGCCGGACGCCAGGCAGGATGGGCAAATGCTCGATTTACTGAGCAAGTATTTGTATCGCTTCGCCTTGCGCGGGATATCCGCCAGTTCGGCGGCGGTATACTGCTCGATGGTAAAACCGCATTTCGCGCAACAAAGTTTGATTTGTTCTGTCGGCATTGGTCTGTCAGGTTCGGGAACTGGTTTTTGGCCAGCTCATTGCCGAACGAATCATGGAAAGAGCCGACACGGCAGTCAACAACTTTTTTTGATTTACAAATATGTTGCCGCTTGCGACAGTCCCGCCGGCGAGACGAAGCCTCTCTGGCTGTTCGCTCAACCAATTGTTAGCCATTGTTGCGAATTGAAATATGAAACACAGCATCCTGTTGCACGAACTCGACGATGATGTCGGCGTGGCGGTAACCAACCTGAAGAAAGGGTCGGTAGCCGGCGCGCTCACGCTCGAAGGGAAACCGGCGGGCAGCGTAAAGCTGCGCGATAACGTTCCTCTGGGTCACAAGGTCGCCATGCGCGACGTGGCTAAGGACAAAGCGGTGATCAAGTACGGCCGCGAAGTGGGCAAAGCCGTCCAGCCAATCGCCAAGGGCGCCCACGTTCACATCCACAACCTGAAAACGATGAGGTGGTCCGTATGATTAAACCCGAGAAGCTCAAGTTTACCGGATACCGCCGGCCCGACGGCCGTTTTGGCATTCGCAATCACGTCGTAATTCTGCCGGTGGACGACATCTCCAACGCCGCTGCCGAAGGGGTTGCCCGCCTGATCAAGGGAACGATGGTGCTGCCGCATCCGTACGGCCGGCTCCAGTTCGGCGAAGATTTCGACCTGACCATGCGTACGCTGGCCGGCACCGGGCGCAACCCGAACGTCGCCGCCGTGATCGTCATCTGCATCGAACCCAAATGGGCCGACCTGATTGTCAAAGAGATTGCCAAAACCGGAAAGCCCGTCGCGGGTTTCGCCATCGAACGATCCGGCGACCTCAAGACAATCGAAGCGGCGTCCCGCAAGGCGAAGGAATTCGTGCAGTATGCCACCGAGTTGCAGCGCGAGCCCTTCGGCGTAAAACAGCTCTGCATGAGCACCAAGTGCGGTGAGTCGGACACGACCTCAGGCCTGGCGGCCAACCCGACGGTTGGTCGTGCGTTCGAACGCCTGCTGGCTGCTGGAGCCACCTTGATGTTTGGCGAGACCACCGAATTGACGGGCGGCGAGGACATTGTCGCATCGCGGTGCATCAAGCCTTCTGACCGGAAGAAATTTCAGGCGATGTTCGACGATTACCAGAGGCTCATCGAGAGCCAGGGCGTCAGCTTGCTCGGTTCCCAGCCCACCGAAGGCAATATCCGCGGCGGATTGACCACCATCGAAGAGAAAGCGATGGGCAATATCCAGAAAATCGGCCGGTGCAAGATAACCTCCGTCCTCAAGCCCGCCGAGGAGCCGAAAGGCCGGGGATTGCATTTCATGGATTCCTCGAGCGCCGCCGCCGAAATGGTGACCCTCTGCGCCGCCGCCGGGTCAGTAGTGCACTTCTTCCCCACCGGCCAGGGCAACGTTATCGGCAACCCAATCCTGCCGGTTATTAAGCTCTCCGGCAATCCGTTGACCGTCAAAACCATGTCGGAACACATCGATGTGGATCTGACGGGCATCCTGCGCATGGAAATGAACCTGGACCAGGCGGCCGACGCCGCCCTCCGCTGCCTCGAGCAAACTATCCGCGGACGTTTCACCGCCGCCGAAGCTTTGCGGCACGATGAGTTCGTGCTGACTAAGTTGTATCGTAGCGCGTAATTACACTTACAATCGCCATCCCGGGGAGTCCTTTTCCCCGGGCTGGCTTTCGCCTCCACTTTGTCTTTCACTTTGTCTCCAGCAGTTCCATGCTCAGTTTGATGTTCTCTCACGAGAAACTGCAGGTGTATGCGAACGCTTTGGACTTCGTTTCAGCGGCAGTTGCCTGGACAAACGCCTGGGACAGGAAGCACGCTGTGGTCGATCAACTGGATCGCACCGCCCCAAGCATTCTGCTGAATCTCGCCGAGGCCGCCCGACGCTGCGGCGCACCTGGCCGCCTGCAAATCCTGGACTATGCCACTGGGTCGACTCTGGAGTGTGCCGGTTGCCTGGATATAGCGCGAATCAAGAACCTGCTAACAGAGGCGCAATGCCGCGAGGAGAAGCAGCGTCTGTGTGTGGTCACAAAAATGGTCATTGGCCTAAGGAAGGCTTGGGCCGAATCCGTCGCGCGAAAGGAACCTGCGGATTACTCAGCCAAGCCTTCAACGCCTGAGACGCCCTTCTTCCACCATGAGAGCTTGGAGGTTTATCGAACGGCGTTGGCGTTCATGGATTGGTTTGTTTCCCTAACGCGGACGAAGGAGCTGTCAAATCGGCTGGTTCGGCAAGTCGATGAAGCGGGGACGAGCATCGTTTTGAACATCGCTGAGGGCAACGGCCGATACGCGGAACTGGATCACCACCGCTTTGCGCAGATAGCTCAGAGCGCAGCGGTGAATGCGGCAGTGCTTCTGGATCTCTGTCTTGAGCAAGGACTGTTGGAGCGAGAAGAGACGGATGCCGGCAAGGATAAATTGCACCGGATCGCTGTTATGCTGGGAGGGTTTTGACAGACTGCAGGAAGAAGTGGAAGACAAAGTGAGAGACAAAGTGATGCAGATCCCCTACGGGCGGAGCAAGCTGAGTTTCCATTTGGATGGCTCCTTTCACTCGGAGTTGCTGGCGCCAACCAAAGTCAAAGCGCTAGCCGACCCTGCGAAGGCGGTGCGCGAAGCGTTGGACCATCCGGTGGGCGGCATCAGGCTGTCAGGCTTTTCCGGCGCGCGCTCGGTGGCGATCGCTATCAGCGATAAGACACGCCCCGTGCCGCACGCGGTGCTGCTGCCGCCCCTGCTGCAGGCGCTCGAACAACTTGGCGTTGCGCCTGCCGCCGTCACCCTGATTGCCGCCACCGGCCTGCACGCTGAACTGCAGCCAGCCGAGTGTACCGAGATCCTGCCCTCCGATATCCTGACCCGGTATCGAGTCATCAGCCACGACGCGAAGGCGGGGGATCTCGTTTCGCTCGGCACGACCCGCCTGGGCACGCCGGTGCAGGCAAACCGGGCATTTGCCGAAGCCGATTTGCGCGTCGTGGTGGGGAACCTCGAGCCGCACCAGTTCATGGGATTTTCCGGCGGCGTGAAAACCGCCGCGATTGGCCTCGCGGGACGTGACACCATCAACCATAACCATGCGTTGATGCTGGACCCACGCTCCGACCTGGCGCGCTACGATGACAATCCCGCCCGACAGGACGTCGAGGAGATTGGCCGCAAGATGGGAGTCCATTTCGCCCTCAACGCGGTCCTCAACGAGAGCAAGCAAATTGTCCGGGTGCTGGCCGGCGAGCCGCAAGCGGTCATGCGCGAGGGCATTCCACTCGTGTTGCGGATTTACCAGGTCCGGGTCGCGGCGCCTTTCGATTTGATGATCGCGTCGCCCGGCGGGCATCCGAAGGACATCAACCTCTACCAGGCGCAAAAGGCGCTGGGGCATGCTGCGCGCGTCACGCGGCCGGGCGGCACGATCATCCTCGTCGCCGCCTGCCCCGACGGCAGCGGCAGCCGCACTTATGAGGAATGGGTCAGCGGGATGGTTTCCCATCAGGCCGTTCTCGATCGTTTTCAACGCGAAGGTTTCCGCATCGGCCCGCATAAGGCATTTCAAATCGCGCGTGACGCCGTCACTCGACGAGTGCTCGTCGTGACGGACATGCCGCCAGCTCTCGCTGAAAAACTGCTGCTGAGCCCCTGTCCGAACCTCCAAGCAGCGCTGGCAATCGCGACCCGTGACCTTTCGGCCGACGCGCGGATTGGCATCATGCCCTGGGCAAACGCGACCATACCAACGGTGGTGTAAGCGTTGGGAAATATCCTGTCTTGGATATTTAATGCACCGCACAAAACCGATAC
>DATDCV010000191.1:0-6564 GCA_036524155.1 Verrucomicrobiia bacterium | reverse complement strand
GCCTCCAAGACCCGAAACGCGGGCGGCTGTCGACCGGACCACCGGCAGCAGCGCGGGGGCACCGGGTCCCTCAAATACGCACTCGGCCCAACTGTGATTCTGCGACGGCCATTCGTTTATTAACCGCCGTATATTCCTTGGTTTCTGCGGTCGTAAGTTGCTCATTTCCAACCTCGATTGCCAGAAGCTTAGCTCATCTGGTTCGTTTATTACAAGACCAAAAGCAATGTGTCTTTTCCACCCGCTTCCCGGGGATCAGGACCGTATTCGTCCAAGCATTCCGGTGGTCGTTCGTCCCCTGCGCCCCCCCCGAACGACGCACCTGTGTACCAACCCCGGCGGGTTGGTGAGTTGCGGAACGGACGTGCGAAAAGCGAGGTGAGAAGCCTGGCGCGACCGACAATCCGAAGGATTGGTAGAGAGTAGCCGGAAGTCGCCAGGGGGGGGTTCGGGGGGCGACCTCCGGAACCAATGCCACAAAGAACTCGCCACCCCGCCAATCCGCGGATTGGCGGGGTGGCAGAAATACCAGCATGGGCAGCACCTTCTACAGTCTCCATTACCACATCGTCTTCAGCACCAAGAGTCGTCGGCCACTCCTGCGCTCTGCGTGGCGGGCGCAAGCCCACGAGTACCTGGGTGGCACGGTGCGCGGCTTGGGTGGCGTCGCCGAGCCCGTGGGCGGGGGCGAGGACCATGTGCATCTGCTCGCCAGCCTCCGCACGACCCATAACCCGGCCGATTTGACACGCGAGTTGAAGAAAGCCTCCTCGGTGTGGATCGCGGAGAACTGGGAGCGGGGATTTGCCTGGCAGGAAGGCTACGCCGTCTTCAGCGTGAGTGGGACGCACGTGGGGGCGGTGCGTCGTTACGTGGCGGGTCAGGAAGCGCACCACGCCAAGCTATCGTTTGTGGACGAGCTGAAGCGTCTGCTGGAGCGCAACGGCGTGGCTTACGATCCCCAATACCTGGCTTAGGAGCGACCCCGGCGTTCTCTATTCTGGCATCCTTTCAGGATGCTCTCACAACCGCGGGGCAGCTTTCCGGTGGTCGTTCGCCCCCTGCGCCCCGCGAACGACGCACCGGCTACTGTCTGCCAACCCTGGCGCGTTGGTGAGCTCAGGAACCGACGCTTTGCCGGTGGGCGTTGGCCCCTCTGCGCCCCGGGACAACGCGGTTCAAAGCCGAGTGCAACTCGGCGTTCCGACGCTCGCCCCCTACGATGGAGAGCCTGGCTGGGGGTAGCGCTGCGCGGGTTGGGCGGCAGCGTCGCGGGTGCGGTCGCGGAGGAGGCGGAGGAGGCGGAGGAACGCGCTGTGTTTGGGATCTGCGGGAGCGGGAGGGCGGCGGCTGAGGCGAGTGGGTAAGCATACCTCAACAACAACAGTTGACATTCTTATTATGCGGAACGACTGTTCACCCCTAAGCCACTGATCCGAGTGTCATGAATGTACAGGCGAGTTGGGCCTGCCAAGGCAGGTATTTTATCTTTTCCAAACGGCCGCGTTCTCTGAGCGAGACGGGTGCGAAAGAGCCCAGCGTCCGTCCTGGAGCAGGTGTGTTCGGGGCGGGGGCGGCGTGTTTGAGGCGTTGGTGTCGGGTCACGGGATTTGTGCTGGTTGGCACGCTGGGGCTGGTCGCGCCGGGGGTAGGGTAGGCGCAGTGCGATACCGTGGCGAACCTGGAAGGGATAACGCCTCCTGTGGGTTTGAACGGCCAGGTTAAAGCGCCGGTGGAGTGGGATCCGGACGGGCCGAGCGGGTCGTTTCCGAACATCATGGTGATCGGGGGAGACTTTAACCAGGCGCCGGGGCTAGGGAGTGTTCCGGGCCTGGTGGGGTGGGATGGAACGAGGTTCATCAATATTGTGGGTCCGAACGCGGTGACGTATCCGAAACTGCTGACGACGTGGGATCCGGACGGTCCTAATACTTCTACATCACCTCGCCTCTGCCGCCGGTGCTGACCAATTGTCCGGGGTCACGAGTAACGCTCACCACCAGCGCCCTGGGCGACAGCCTCGTCTATCGCTGGCAGCGCAACGGCACCAACGACCGTTTCTACCGCGTGCTGGCACCGTAGCGACCTGTCGTTTACCCGGCTGAGAGTTCCCAGGCTATGCCGGTTACAGCACCAACAACCAGCACAAGCAGCGAAGCGGCGGTGCAGCCGTTCCAGTCTGAACTGTAGAGACCCAGGAGAACCACTACCGCGATTGAGGCTAGCAACGAGAGGAAGAAGCGCCATCCCACCCACCCTTCGAGCAGACTGCAAAACAGGTCAAACAGGCAACCCAGCGCGAACTCGAGCAACTCGGACATCGGAACAACTATCGTTGCCCGCTGAGCGGTTGCGATTACAGAAGGAATCCCCGTTTGGAACCGTTCTGTCTCGGCGAGGTATTGGTCGTGTTCTCGTTAAAGCTGCCGAATTCGCACCGCTTGCCGGGTCAGCGGGACATGGTAGATTTGGAGCTAATGTTCGCATAAAGGGAAAGTTATCAGCCGCTACATATGAGTGCTCCGACCACTGCGCCCGAAAGGCCTCGCTCCTCGAGGCGCCGGTATGAGGCGTTCGTCGATGATTACCGGCATAGGCGCCTCGATGACTCGGCAGAAGGCGGCGAAGAACCGGGACGGGACGGCGGGCCTGCGGATGCGGGGGAGGACCGGGAACCAGCGGATCGCCGCCGCGAGCGCCGGGGCAAGCGGCGTGAGTATTTGCGCGAGTACTTGCGCTGGCTGCGGCCCCACCGGTACGCGGTCGCCGTGTTGCTGTTAGTGGCGCTGGCGGGGGCGGGGCTTCAAATGATCGAGCCGCTGTTCATGCGATTCATGGTGGACGGCGTGCTGCTGAACAGCAAGCTGGATACGCCGGCGCGGCTGGGGCGCTTGCAGTGGACCGGGGGTGTGTTCCTCGCGGTGATTGTTATTTCGAACTTGATCAGCGCGCTGAGGGATTATCGCCAGCGCCTGCTCAACACCCGCGTGATGCTGGCGCTCCGGCACGCCTTATTCGAGCGGTTGCTGCATTTGCCGTTGCCCAGGCTCTGGGAGATGAAAACCGGCGGCATCCTTTCGCGGCTGAGCGGCGACGTGGAAACCACGACGGGACTGTTACAGATGGCTATCGTGTCACCCGTCCTTTCGCTTATCCGCCTGCTGATCGCGGTCGGCGTGCTGGTGGCGCTGAACTGGCGGCTGGCGTTGACGGCGCTGGCGATCATCCCCGGCGTGGTCGTGCTGAGTCTGATCTTCGCGCGGCGCGTTCGGCCCATTTACCGATCGGTCCGCAAGGATGTCGAGCAGATCGACGGCCGGGTGGGCGAGACGTTTTCGGGGATTCGCGTTGTTCGGGCGTTTCGGCGTGAAATGCGCGAGACTCTGGACTATGCGCGCGGCCGGCACACGGTGCTGAGGAAGGAGTTGTTCGCGAATCGCCGCGAAATGGTTCTTTGGACCTCCTGGAGTCTGCTGTTGGGGATTGTCAACGTGGTGATCGTCTGGTTTGGGGGTTATCTCCACGTTCGGGGCCGGGCCTCGATTGGCGATATCATGGCGTTTCAGTGGTACACGTTTCTGCTGCTGAACCCGGTTTGGAACATCGTCAACTCGTTTTCGGAGCTTCAGCGCTCGCTCGCGGCGATGGAGCGGGTTTTCGAAATCCTCGCGCTGGAGGACGACAAACCGGACAAACCTGATGCCGTCGACGCGCCACGCCTCGTGAGCGAACTCCGGTTTGAGCAGGTTGAGTTCGAGTATCACCCTGGCCGGCCGGTCGTGCGCGACTTCAACGTGGTGGTTCCCAGCGGTTCAGTCGTCGCCCTGGTCGGACGCAGCGGCGCCGGCAAAACCACGGTGACGGACCTGGTGGCGCGGTTTCACGACCCGACGCATGGTCGCATCCTTCTCAACGGGACCGACATTCGCGACCTGCGTCTGCGCAGCTATCGTGACCTGCTGGCGATCGTGCAGCAGGACGTCTTCCTTTTCGACGGCTCGGTGCGGGACAACATCGCGTATGGCCGGCACGATGCGACGGACGAGGAGGTCGAGGATGCGGCCCGGCGCGCCAATGCGCACGAGTTCATCATCCGGCTCCCGCGGCAGTATGAAACCTTCATCGGCGAGCGTGGCGTCAAGCTCTCAGGCGGGCAGCAACAGCGTCTGGCGATTGCGCGCGCGGTGCTTAAATCGCCCCAAATCCTGATCCTCGACGAAGCGACCAGCAACCTGGACACCGAGAGCGAGCAGCTCATCCAGGCGTCGATGGGGACGCTCTTGGCCGGGCGAACGACGTTTGTGATCGCTCACCGGCTCTCGACGGTGCGGCGTGCGGACCTTATCCTGCTGATGGAAGAGGGCCGAGTCATCGAGCGCGGACGCCACGAGGACTTGATGCAAGCCCGCGGCGCTTACTACGGCATGGTCCTTCGCCAGATGGAATCCTCCGCGCGGGACGGCGACGAAGAGTTGCGCTGGGCGGGACCGGCGCTACCGTCGCCGACGCCACGGTCCACCCAGCCGGCTTTCGGGTAATCGAGCGACCTGGCTGTGGTCTCCAGGGTGATGTTGGAGGATCCCGCCGCGACCCGGGTCCCTTGGTTCGGGGGCCCGGGTGATCGGCGGACGTCAGAGTCATTGCGCAGGCCAGCTGGCAACGCCATGGTCAGGGACGTAGTCAACCAGCAGCACACTCTTGGTTTTCTCGTCCGGGATGGACACGGGATCGCACTCGGAGCCGACCGCCCAGTCGAACGAGACCGGGTTCCCCAATGAGGCGGCACTGGTCTCCAACACCAGTGTGTCCCCACGAATCTGCAGCGGAATTTCGACCGCGGTGAACGTGCTCGCGTCGATCAGGAACCCGTGCCAGCCCAAGCCCAGGCCGACCCCGCTGTCCGCAACTGAGTAGAGGGCCCCGACCAGATAGTTGAAGTGGTAAACGTCGGTTTGACCGAAGAAGACAAAGGGGGACCCCGCCGTCTTGCGGTCGGTGAGGACGCCGAAGGTGATCCCGAGGTGATTCACGCTCGGGGTAAAGCCTGGGTCCGCGTTGAGGGGGACCTCTGCGTTTACCTGGAGTTCGAAGTGGAACAGATCGCGCTGGGAACTGATGGACGCTTTCACTACGTCGATGTAGGGCGGGACAGGCGCGTTGTACAGGTCGTAGGGGAAGACGGCATCCCCCGCCGGATCCATGACGACGACCCTGTTTGAGGGCGGGTTCGCAGCCGCAACGGGGAGGGCGCACATGACTGCCAGCGCCAAGGCGGCGAGCCTGACGCCCCATTTCCTCAGCGCCGCGCGCGACGTGATCGTTCGAGCCGGGCGCCTGGTGAGTTCATTGAATTGGTTCAGCATAACTTTCATTTGATTTCACTTTCCTTTTGTTTCCGAGTTCGGGTTGAGCGTTCTGGCTAAAGGATGGGCACGCGGCGGGCGTTATCCACGATACCGGGAATCGTCAGCACCGGCTGAGCGCCCGGGTCCGGGTAGCCGTCGCCATCGGCGTCGGCCGAGGGCAGGTAAACGTTGACCGCGTAGTTGAGCACGGCGGTGTCGTCGCTGGTGTACTTCCAGGTCCCGGAATACATGACGATGGCTTTGTTCTGAAGCAGGTCTCCGGGCTGATGCGGTGTCGCCTGGGCGTAGGCGATCAGCGTCCACCTGGCGGTATCCGGGCTGAACATGCGCACCTCGCCGGTGGCATCACTGAGGTTGTCGGCGCCGAACGCAGCCAGCAATCCGGCGAACTGGGCATCGGCGTACTTGAGAATGGGGCGCGCGGCCGCCGTCTGCCCCAGTGGATCCAGCGGGGCTGTCAGGGAGGTCCACATGAAACCGGGCCTGCCGCCCACCCAGGCGCCCCCAAGACGATAGTATTTCTGGCCGAACCCCGTCCCGCAGAGCGTGCCCGCCAGCAGCGCGATTCCGGCCAGGCCAAGGCCCAGCTTCTTCGGCGTCAAATGCCGGAGGACCCGCGGTGCGATTGTTTTGGTCGTTTGATATTGGTCTTTCATGATGTTATATAATGTTGATTGTTTGTGACACTGATGAACCAGACCGCTCCGAGCCAATCTTTCAGCAAAGTGCCAGCGAGGGCAAAAAATCGCGGTGGAGAGCAAGATTGCTGAAAGACACGCGGCCAGCAGGGAGGTTCTTCGGTGGATGACCACGCAGGGCGGACGAACCATGAGCGCGCGGCGGAGTGCGCGCCTTAATTCTGGGCTGACGCACTTCTAATCACGTTCCAAGCGCGCCGGCGGCAGAAAAAGTCCGTGCCAATGCCGCCATTCGTGGTTAATTGCATGATGGCCCACAACGAACAACTCCCGACGCGCGCCAGCCTGCTTCAGCGCCTCAAAGACCTGGGCGACGAGTCCAGTTGGAACGAGTTCTACGAGATTTACCACGATCTCATCTTCAGCGTCGCCCGGCGCGCGGGCCTGAGCGAGTCTGACGCCGGCGAGGTTGTGCAGGATACGTTGATCTCGGTAGCCAGGAAAATGCCCGGTTTCACTTATGACCCAGCCAAGGATTCGTTCAAGGGCTGGTTGTTGAC
>DATDCV010000190.1:0-3251 GCA_036524155.1 Verrucomicrobiia bacterium | reverse complement strand
AAGGCGGGGCAGTATCCGGCGCCGGCTGAGTCGCGATTGTATCACGGGCGGGGGAACAAGCTGGTGTTGGATGAGGCCAACAGCGCGCGGTTGCGCGAGGCGGGGTTGGTCAGCGGCGCGGCGTGGAGCGACCTGGACGGAGACGGTTGGCCGGAGTTGATCCTGGCGTGCGAGTGGGGTCCGATTCGCATATTCCACAACGACCATGGCAGGCTCAACGAAATGGATCTGCCGGTCCGGTTTGCCGGGGGAGTGCGTCCGTCTCCGGGCGCACTCCGGCAACTGACGGGGTGGTGGAATGGAGTAACGACGGGCGACCTGGACGGTGATGGCCGCCTCGATATCATCGCGTGTAACTGGGGCGGCAACACCAAATATGAGCGGTACCGGAGAAAACCCCTGCGAGTCTACTATGGCGACCTCGTCCAGGACGGGAGCATGCAGTTATTGGAGGGTCATTACGAACCCGACGTTGCCCAATACGTGCCGAGCCGAACGTTGGAGCGAGTCACCCAGGCGATTCCATTTCTGGTGGCCCGATTCCCGACACACGAGTCGTGGGCAAAGGCGACAATCGACGATGTACTCGGCGATCGCCGCACCAACAAAAGTTACCGCGAAGCCGAATGGCTCGAAACCGCAGTCTTCCTCAACCGAGGGGATCATCTCGAGGTCCGCGTGCTGCCGCTCGAAGCCCAGCTTGCGCCGTGTTTTGCGCCTTGCGTGGCTGACTATGATGGCGACGGGAAGGAAGACATTTTCCTCAGTCAGAATTTCCTCGCGGTGGACGCAGACACCTCGCGGTATGACGCAGGCCGTGGGTTGTGGCTGCGAGGCGAAGGCCAGGGCGGATTCCGGGCCGTGCCGGGGCAGGAAAGCGGCGTGAGAGTCTACGGCCAGCAAGCGGGCGCAGCAGTTTGTGACTTCGACCGGGACGGACGAGTCGACCTGGTGGTGAGCCAGAACGGGGCCGAGACGCGGCTCTTTCACAATCTTTTGGGCAAGCCAGGATTGCGCGTCCGTTTACAGGGTCCCGAGAACAACCCGCGAGGCGTTGGAGCGCTGGTGCGCCTCAAGCTCGGTGACCGGTTCGGACCAGCGCGCGAAATCCATGGCGGCTCGGGTTATTGGTCCCAGGATAGCGCCGAGATGGTTCTATGCGGACCGGGCGCGCCAACGCAGGTATGGGTTCGTTGGCCGGGCGGCCGGGTTCAGACCGCGACGGTTGCGTCCGGAGCCAAGGAAGTCACGGTACGCTTGTTGCCCTAATCGAGGCCCGCTACCATCCGCGTGCTTGAATGGCAACCGACATGGCAGTCCGCTTTTGACGGACATGACAGCTTTACAGGCGGCTTGCACGACACTCCTCTTCCCCTTTCTGATTTTCACCGGATGGGAAGCCTCCGCTGGAGTTGCCAACGCCCCGTTTCGCCAGGTCCCGCTTGAGGTCCCAAAAGCGGGACACGCGGGTTTCGCTTTGTTGAGTCCCGCAGTGACCGGACTCAATTTCACAAATACTTTGAGCGGCGAACACGCGTCGCAAAACCAGATCCGCCTGAATGGGTCAGGCGTAGCGCTCGGCGACGTCGACGGGGACGGCGGGTGCGATATCTTCCTTTGCTCGCTCGAAGGTCACCTGGCGCTCTACCGGAATCTCGGCGGATGGCGTTTCACGAACATCACCGCCGCAGCAGGGCTGGATTTTCCTGGGAGCTTCTCCACGGGGGCCGTATTCGCCGACGTGGATGGGAACGGGACACTCGACCTCCTGGTGAACGGCATCGGCACAGGCACGCGCCTCTTCCTGAACGATGGTCATGGGCATTTCACCGAGGCCAGGGCTTCGGGCCTGTTGCACGAGTACGGCGCGATGACCTGCGCCCTGGGCGACATGGATGGCGACGGGGCGCTTGACCTGTATGTGGCCAACTACCGAACGACGACTGTACGCACGACCGGGTTCAGCCTCCTGAACCTGGGTGGACGCCGCATGATTCGGCCGCAGGATCGGGGGCACCTGGAAATCACTCCCGAAGGGCGGGTGCTGGAACACGGCGAACCGCATGTCTTGTATCGCAACGACGGCCGCGGCCATTTCACGCCGATTTCCTGGACGGACGGAACGTTCCTGGACGAAGCGGGGAAGCCTTTAACCGAAACACCCCACGACTGGGGCCTCACCGCCGCGTTTCGCGATCTGAACGGCGACGGTCTTCCGGATCTTTACGTCTGCAACGACTTTCACTCGCCTGACCGCATTTGGCTTAACGACGGCCGCGGCCATTTTCGCGCTCTCGCCTGGCTGGCGATCCGGCACACCGCCACGTTTTCGATGTCGGCGGATTTCGCGGACGTGGACCGCGACGGACGCGACGACATCCTGGTCTCGGACATGACGAGCCGCAGCCACGGCCGGCGCCTGATGCAGCTCGCCGGGATGGACCCTTACCAAATCAGCATCGGTGTCTTCGAGGATCGTCCGCAACTGGATCGCACCGTGTTGCAGTTGAATCGAGGCGACGGCACCTACGCTGAGGTGGCCCATTACGCGGGGTTGGAAAACTCCGAATGGAACTGGTCGGTCATCTTCCTGGACGTGGACCTTGACGGCTTCGAGGATGTGCTCGCCTCGACCGGGCATATGTTCGACACGCAGGACCTCGATGCCCAGGCGCGCATCCAGGCGCGGGGACCCTATCGGCCAGAGCAAGTCCCCGGGAAGCTGCTTATGCTGCCACCCCTGCAAGAGGCGAAACTGGCCTTTCACAACCGAAGAGACCTGACGTTCGAGGAATGCGGCGCGCCGTGGGGCTTCAACCAGGTGGGCGTTTCGCACGGGATGGCTCTCGCCGACCTCGATAACGATGGCGACATGGACCTTGTGGTAAATAACCTCAACGGGGCGCTGGGCGTTTACCGCAACGACAGCCCCGCCCCGCGTGTGGCAGTGCGCCTGCTCGGGTTGCCACCCAACACCCGTGGGATTGGCGCCCGCCTCCGGGTAACCGGTGGGCCGGTGGAGCAGAGCCAGGAGATGATGTGCGGCGGCCGCTATCTGTCCTGCGACGACGCGATGCGCGTGTTCGCCGCCGGCAGCCTCACCAATCGCCTGCGCATCGAAGTCACCTGGCGGAGCGGCAAGCGCAGCGTCGTGCCCGACGCCCACCCCAATTACCTGTATGAGATCGCTGAAGCCGCGGCCGCACCAGCCCCTGTCCCGCCGCCGAACCCGGCGCTCGCGCCGGTGTTTG
>DATDCV010000189.1:0-5085 GCA_036524155.1 Verrucomicrobiia bacterium | reverse complement strand
AGCGATAATGGCAACCACCCCTCGGGATCCGGCTCCTCCAGTGCAAGTATATCAACCAGCTTGCGGTCGAGAGCTACGATGCGGTCCAGACGCAGCCGCGAATGATCGGCCACTTTGTGACGCACGAAGGCCGTCAATCGCATATCGCGCTTCATGAGGCCTGCGTCTGTCATGCTGCCGAGGATCTTGAGGATTCGAGCACTCAGAAACTCCGGGTTTGCCGAGGCGGTCGGGTTCCCTTTGGCGTAGTTGGTGAATTCGGGCAGCAAAGCCAGCCGATCCACTGTCAGACTCCCTGTCGGTGGGGTATTGGAGATTTCTCGCAGGATGGCGAGCCAGAGTGATTTCTCGCTTTCCGACAGGTTTAGCCGGGCCATTTTCGCTTCGGCTTCCGTCAGATCTTTCACCAATGGCCGAGCCTGGAAAACATTCGTTACGTTTTCGTCCCTTTGAAGCAAGCTGGCACGCTCTAGCCAGGATATCGCCGTCCGGACCTTCGTGTCCGCCATGCGGTCCTGCAGGTCGATATCCACCTGCAATTCCTCATCACGAAGGATCTCCCCACTGGTTATCACCAACTCCTGTTTATCACCGCGAGCGGCCCGCCGGAGGCTCCGCAAAATCTGGGCGATGTCCCGCCGACTGAGCTCGGAAAACGCTTCCAATCGGAACTGCCTTTCGCAATCGGCATCAGCGTAGAGCAGGATGCATTCGGCTTTCCTCCCGCCTCGCCCTGCACGTCCGGCTTCCTGAAGATAATTCTCAAGAGAACCGGGAGTGTCCGCGTGTATCACCAAACGGACGTCCTCCTTGTCGATGCCCATTCCAAACGCGTTGGTGGCGCAAATGACCCGAGTGTCGCCGGCAAGGAACTCATCCTGGACGCGCTTCTTCTCAGGAGGGGTCAAACCAGCGTGGAAATGGGCTACTTTCCAGCCGTGGGTACGCAGGAATTCAGCCATGAGTTCCGTCTCGTTCCGCGTGGCTCGAAACACGATACCGCTGCCTGGAACTCCATCCGGCAATCTTTCCGAGAGCAACTCATGCACTCGATCGAACTTACCGGATTCGGGGATCGTCTGGACCTCAAAGCAAAGATTCTCCCGTTCGACACTACCCGAATACAGCTTTAACTCCCGGCCGGTCTCGTCCTTGAAAAAGGCGATGATCTCGTCCTTGACATCCTGCTTGGCCGTGGCGGTGAAACAGGCGATAGGCGGAATTGCCTTTCCCTGCCTTCCTGAAAATTCCCTGATGAACCGGCCCGCGTAAAGGTAGTCGGGCCGAAAATCGTGTCCCCACTTGGAGAGACAATGCGCTTCGTCAAAAACCCAGCACCCAATTTCTCTCAGGGCAATCGCCTCGGCAAAAGATCGATTCCGAAGTTGCTCCGGGGACACATACAGTATGGCGATGTCGCCCAGCCGGATTCGCCGTAAAACATCACTCCGTTCAGGGGCGGTGAGCAGGCCATATAGTGCGGCGGCGAATGAGGTGCCAGTGCGGCGGACCAATCCATCCACCTGGTCCTTCATCAATGCTTGAAGAGGCGAGAGAACAATGGTCAACACACCTCTGCGATAATTCCGCACCAGTGCCGGGATCTGATAGCAGAGCGACTTGCCCCCACCCGTAGGCAGAATCGCCAGCAGCGATTCGCCGCGCATGCCCGCTTCCACAATCTCCTGCTGCAGACTTCCCCCTGTGCTACTTTTGGGCACTGTGCGGAAGGAATCGAAGCCGAAGAATGTGCGCAACTGCTCCTTCGCATTGTGGACCAGCCGACAATAGTGGCAGGCGTGGGATTGGCAGGGTACCTCACGCAACCGCTTAATGAGTTCTCCGGTTTGCGGATATTCCAGCCGGACCCACGGCGGCAGGACGGAGTTGGAGCCGGCCACTCGTAGCCAGGTGAGAGTGTAAGCCAGTGCCATCCTTGCTGATTGAGTCTGCACCAGCGCATCGTCAATCGGCACACTGGCGCAGCCCCATTGAGGGACGAGTTCCCTGCACAAAGCCAGCGCTCTCTCCCGCGCCGGCATCACACCTCCCAGGGCGCGGAACAAAATCGCCATTCCCTCCGAAAGGCGGTCGATGTCATGGTCCGGGGTCGCCAGCAAGAAGTGCAGAACTTGGAAAAAACGGGGATCTTTCTGGCACAGGCCACTGAGGGATTGAAACTCGTCGGCAAAAAGCGCGGCCGCCTGGCGTGCGTCAGCAACGGGATCGTTCAGGCTTTCGCGGACCAATTTGTAGTCTTTTACGAGCCGATGATAGGGATTCTCCGGAAAGCAAATCGGAGACAGCACGAGGGTATCGATAACAGCCAAGCGGTGAATATAGAGGTCGGGAGCCGCTTCACGCAGAATTGGGAGGTCATGGCGGACCAGGTTATGACCGAGGACGCAATGGGCGCCCTGTGCCAGTTCAGCAAGCGCAGCGGAAATAGTTTGCAGAGGAGCAGTCCCTGAGCGCGAGAGAGTCTGATCTCCTATCGCGGCTCCAATCTTGAGGATTTTGCCCTGATGCGAAACCTCCAGATCGAGAAGAAGAGCGCGTCCAAGCAACGCGCCAAGCCGTTGCCGCTCGTCGCTTTCGGTTTCGTCAGGCTGCAGACTCATGCCAATTGCACCAGTGCTGGCCTATGAAGTCCTCGGGCGGATCGCTGGGCAAATGCCTGCATCAAGCCAGATGTAAAACGCCCGCGGCGTATAATATGCGCCTGACAACCACAAATGTTCCCCTGCTTTGTCGTTTCTTTTATCGAGCATAGTCTGCACCCATGCATCTGTTACGACTTTTCCATTTTATGTGAATCGCCACGCATTCGTGCGGGGGGCCAGGCGGCGGCACCACCAGAGGCAGGCTTGGGCCTGGCGGATATGCCGCGCCTGGTCGCTCTGCGCTCCCAGGGTCGAGGCCACGGGAAACATCACTTCCCACACGCGCGGCGCCCGATAGCGGGAATCCTCGGTCAGCAATTCATAAAGGAAGGTCGAGCCACTCCGGGGCATCCCGACAATGAAGACCGGGCTTTCAATCGGTTCGGTCCGCAGGGCCGTCCCCTGTCCCCTCCACGCTTCGGTCAGGCGCAAGCGCGTTTCCAGCAGCGTCCGCAAATGAATCCGCATGAGGAATCGGCCCAGCGGATGGAGCCCGGCTTCGCGTTCGAGGCTTTTGACGAGCACCGATAGAGCGGGCTCGACCGGCGGGTCGCCAAAGTCTTCCAGGCAGGTCTGGTGACGGGCTTCAGCGCAGAGTTTTTTGGCATCCAGGAACCAGAGCCGCCGACTCACCGCGGCACCCAACTGCGACCAGGTCCTCCTGGTCCCCTTGCCTGGGGCGAATCTGTTTTTGGTGATCATAGGTTCTAATGAGTTTCATAGCGTTTAGAGATTGAACAGGTAAACCCGAAAGCCGATAGTTGCGGCAACGATGGAATAGTCGCCCGAAGTCTTGCGCAGGTAGTTCTCAATCCCAAACCCGTGGTTCCAGGTATAGGCCCAGCGGGCATCGGCATTAAGGGAAAAGTTGCGCGTGATGAAATACTCGACCCCGCCGCCGACGTTCACGGCCGGGTGCAGCGTGTCGCCTTCAAGATCCAGATCTGCGCTGGCGGGTTGGTAATCCTTGAATTCCGTGTACGTGATTCCCGCACCCGCATAGAGATAGGGGACCCACCGGCCGGAGGGAAACCGCAACCGCAGATTCGCCAGCACCCAGCCCTGGCCGTACTCGGCCACCGCGCCCAGGCCATCGACCTCGATCAAGTGGTTGACGTGGTCTCCCGCGATTTCGACGCCGAAGTTTTGGCCGAGGTCGAGCCCCAGCAGCAGGCTCCCGGTTTGCGACGCGACCTTACCCCAGGCCGCTTGTTCCGCGTGCAGTCGCACGCCAGGAACCCAATTGTCGTCCGTGAGGAAATCAGCCCCCGCCCGAACGCCGAAATAGACACGCGACACCGGTTCTTTTTCCTGGCTCAGCAGCGAACGCGGTCTGTTTTCATCGAAGTAAACGCGCAAGCCGAAGGTGAAAAGTGCAGCCGAAAGATCTGCCCGCTGAGCCTGCCCGTTCACCATGCCATCAATCGGGCTCACCCATAAGTATTTCCCCTCGATGTTAAAGGTGACATTATCGTCCAGGAAGTATTCCAGGCCGGCGCCGGCCGCGATTCCAAAACTGTAGCCTTCCAGCAACACGTTCTGGCCAAAAGCGGAGGATTTGACGTCTTTGCCCTGGATCCAGGATGGCCCGGCTCCGGCGACCAGGTAAGGGACAAGACGGTCCTTAAGCAGAGGATAACGCAAGCGTAGTTCGGGAATAAAGTGGTAGCTGGAGGCTTCACCAACCGGCTCGGGTTTGCCCCAGTCTTTCACATAGTAATCAAACGCCAACTCGGCCCCGAGATACCGATTGAAGTTGAGGCCAAGGCCGAGGGACCAATGATCGTCGACGCCCCACAGCGGTTCGACGTCCCCGCTGGAAAAACGAAAATACCCCCGCACCCGATCGGCGTCTTCTGCGTATAGACCGGTTCCACTCCCGAACGCCAGCAGCAATCCCGCCACGACACAATTCAGGTTTGAAAACACGTCTTTCTTACTCCCGGATTTCAACCTACACGCTCCTCTTCCCACGAATCGTTTTTCTACCGGGCTCAGCCGACACTGACAAGGGCGGCGGCGAAAGTCAACTTCATTTGCCAACTTGCGATCGCCGACGGGTGTGAGGTCCCGTTCGTAGTCGCGGTAGATGGGCCAGAACTTCTCGGCTTCTGGAGCCGTGAGCTTCATCACCTCGTTGATGGTCCCGATCCCAACCGGCAGAGAGTTCGCGGCGCTGCATTTCTTCAATCTCTGTCGCGAGGGCGGGAAATTGCATGCGGTAAGCGGCGAAGCGCTCGGTCCATTGTTTTCGGGCCTCGGCACCGCATTTGCCGATGCCGTCGGCGAAGTGATCATACACGGCGTCCGGCACGAGGAATTGTGCATCTTCGGGCCAACCGTAAGCGCGTTTTGTCAGGCGGATTTCCTCCTCACCGAGCGGTTCACCGTGGGCTTCAGGCGTATCCCACCGGCCTTACGG
>DATDCV010000188.1:0-5733 GCA_036524155.1 Verrucomicrobiia bacterium | reverse complement strand
CCCCACCCCCGGCCGCCAACCCAACACCGTGTCTCCCTCCCCTGTGCTCAACCGCCGTGCGGTCTTGGTCGTTGGCGGCGCGGATGGTACCGCCCGTCCAGCCAGACTCACCTCGCACACCTCCAGTGGTTCTTCGAGCCCTGAGAAGGCATACTGCCCGTGACTCACCCAGGAGAGCGCACCCAATCCGACGACGTCCACCTGCCTTAACACCACTCGTGCATTGTCAAAAACGCCGCGACTCATCAAGACATGTCCCGGCTCGGCTAATTGCGCCAACCTCACGACAGTTTCAAGGTGCACCCCATACCGGCTGAGCGGGTCGGTCTGCTGCGGCTCGAGCAACTCGGCCAGATGAAGCCCCTGCCGACAGGCTACCCCGTTTTCCGAAACCACGCGCAAGGTAGCCTGCACCGCTTCCGACGCCCGGCCAAACTGCACCAGGAGAGCCTCCCCAAAGGCCTCGACCTGCTGTTCGGGCTCCTTAAGCAGTTTCTGGACCTTCGCCCGCTGCTGCCTGAGCAGCTCAGCGGCGTCGTGCAGCCGACCAGATTGCCTCAAACTTGCAGCTTCGGGTATCTCAAGGCACAAGAGCGTAACAACTTGCCCTGAAACCACTCCCTTGGGCGCGGCCAACCTCGACCAGAGGGTAGCCAAGTCGGCATGCAACTCTCTCGCGGACGGATAGCGCTGACTCGGGTCCTTCTGCAGACACTTCGTCACGATACGTTCCAGCTCCGGCGGGACCTCGACGTTGAAGCGCGCCAACGGCTCGGGTTCGTACTCGACCGTCCGCTTCAGAATCTCCGCCCGAGTTCGAGCGGCAAACGGCGGACGCCCCGTCGCCATCTCGTAGAGAATCACCCCCAGGCTGAACAAATCGGTCCGCTGATCCACTGGCTGGCCGGTGGCTTGTTCGGGACTCATGTATCCGGGGGAACCGACGATTTGCCCCGCGGCAGTCTGTGACGTCGTCGTTGCGCCGGGCTCCGCGATTTGCCCGGTTACGACCTGTGCCGATGTCGTTCCGGGATCTTCCGGTGAAACCAGTTGCTGCCACTTGGCCAGACCAAAATCGAGCACCTTCACCGGCCCGCCTGAGAGGAGGCTGATGTTGGCCGGCTTCAGATCACGGTGGATGATTCCCCGGGCATGGGCGGCCTCGAGCGCCGCAGCGATTTGGAGCCCGACCTGGAGCAGCTCATCCAGCGGCATTGGAGCTCCGGCCATCCGCTCTCGAAGCGTAGGCCCTTCCAACCACTCCATGGCGATGTACGGCAGCGCGTCCTCACTTTGGGCCACATCGTAGACGGTGCAAATGTTAGGGTGGCTCAGCGCCGCGGCCGCTCGCGCTTCGGAAAAGAACCGCTGGCGCCGGGCGGCATCACCGGCCGCTTCCTCTGGCAGAAACTTCAGCGCCACTAGGCGGCCCAGGCGGGTGTCCTGGGCCAGGTACACCTCCCCCATGCCCCCGGCGCCCTGACGGCGGACCACCACGTAATGACCGACGCGATCGCCGGGTTTCAGCGGCGCCGCCGCCAGGCCGCCTGCCGGCGAGCTCGCGGAATAGGAGGACACCACCGCATCGGCATCCTCCGTCTCACCCGTTTGCTCCTCGGCCCGTAGCTTGGCTTCGAGCCTCTGGCGCAGTTGGGCATCGTCGCCACAGCAGTCTCGCAGAAAGGCCGCTCTTTGCTCTGCAGTAGCGAGTAGTCTCGCTGCCCGCAAAAGCCGGGCTTCTGCCTGTTTCGCAGGACTCATGGGCTTGGCCATGGAGTTTAGCGGGTCGGACCTTCAAGGGAAACTGATTTCTGACAGTAGCAAAAAGGGCTTGTCCCGCTCACGTGGTTGAGGCCACGTTAAAGGTCGAGTTGAGCCGTCTGCAAATTCGCGCAACGATCAGGGCTAAAGAAATGAAGAGAGCGCCTTCGAGACGCCCGGACGCTTCCTGGCCGTGGCCTACCACCCAATGGTCAGCCTCGGGGCACCTTCCGAGCTCCCTGCACCGGGACTCGGATCGGCTCAACGATCTGATCTTGAAATATCAAAGTCCCTTAAAGGCGTATTTGCTGGCCGCCTTTCCCGGCATGGAGGACGAAGCGCAGGAACTCTTACAGGATTTTACCGAGGGCAGGATTCTAAAGAAGGGGTGGTTGAACAAGGCTGAGCGGGGACGTGGGCGGTTCCGCGATCTTCTCAAGATGAGCCTGAAGAACTTCGTTCGCGACCGACTGCGCGCCAGACAGGCTGAGGTGGTGTCGATGGAAGGACTGAGCTCGGACCTGTCAGCCGAAGAGAACGGGAGTGAGGCGTTCGGTATGGAATGGGCGCGCGCCATACTGGTGGAAGTGCTGAGACGCATGGAAATCGATTGCCGGAAGCCTCGCGGGAAAAAGCTTAACCGCGTTCAAATTTGGGAGATATTCCGCCTCCGGCTGCTGCAACCCATCCTGGAGGACGCCGAACCTGTCAGCTACGAGGACTTGGTCTCGAGATTTGGGATCTCCTCTCCTTCCGCCGCGCAAAACCTGTTGATCACCGGAAAGCGAATCTTCTGCCGACACCTGAACGCGGTGATTGCTGAATATGAGGAAAGTAGCGGGGCCGCTCGGGCAGAACTGCGCGACCTGCGACAGTTCTTGAGCCGTTTGGCTCACGAAAAAAAAGAATAAAAGTTCGCAGGTACAAAGGATCCAACCACGTAATGTCGGGTACAGTAATGACAGAGTTTGATCCATCAAAGGCGGTGCGCCAGGGCAACGCGGCACAGCTTTCGAAAATAATGGAGCTAGACCCGACGACGGCCGACCTGTGGACTGGCCGAGACCTGCCGGCGATGCTCCGCCACCAGCTTGCCGCCTCCCTGGAGTTTGACCTGGGCAGCTTCAAACTGGCGGGTCCTGCGGTGCGAAACCGCAAGCACGCCCTGGCCGAAGCTGCCGCCGCCGGGGTCAGATCCTTTGCGGATTTGTTGTTCCGCCCCGAGCCACCATTCGAGTTACTGAAGTTATCCAAAGAGTTCTTTAAAGCGCGCACGCAGGTCTGCCACAAAAGCTCACCTGAGTGGAAAGTTGCGTACCTCTTTTACCTGCTGAGCATACTGGCGGCCGGTGAGCACGCACCGACGCTCTCTACGTTGCCGTCCGCCGACCTGTTCAGGGCCGCTGGGTGGGCGCTCAAGCAGACTTGGGTGGATGAGAAGACGAGGGAGCGTATTCTCGCCGCCCGCAAACGACTGCCTGTCTGAAAGAAGACCAGAGGTGTCCTGGCAAATTCCCGGTCGCTGGGTCCCACACGCACAACGTGCAGCCGCCGCCATGCTTTTTCTCTTTCGGACGAGAGGCCACACGCCCCTATTCGTATCTCAAGGCCTGGATCGGATGCAGCCGGGCCGCCTTGAGCGCCGGGAACAACCCGGCGATGACACCGACGGCGGCGCTGAAAACGACCGCCACCATCATGGCGCCGGGTGTGATCACGGGGGCGTTGGCTACCGGGCTGAACTGCTCGAGTACCCAGACAAAACAGTAGGACGCCCCCAGCCCCAGCGCCGCTCCCAGCATCGCGATCACGACGCTTTCGATCAAGACCTGGATAAAGATCGCGCCGCCCGTCGCGCCGACCGCTTTGCAGATCCCGATTTGCCGGATGCGTTCGTTGATGCTTGCGAGCATGATGTTCATGATCCCAATTCCCCCGACAATCAGGCTGATGGCGGCAATAATTCCGCCGCTCATGCGGGCATTCCGGATTTGCTGGTTGATACTCTCGACCTGGTTTTCCTGGGTGCGGAAGCCAAAGTCCTCGATGCCACGATGCGTCAACATCAGCACGTTCCTGGCCTGTTGCAGCGCCGGATCCAGTCGGTCGAGGCTGGCAACCTTCAGGTCAACGTCCGAGAGGCGCTGGTCCGGCACTCCGCCGTTGTTACCCGCGGCGCGAAAACGCATCCACGCGGTATTCAGCGGCATGTAAACGGTCATGTTCTTGCGCCAGAACGCCCAATTCCCATGGCCCCAACCTTTCCTGCGGGTGGGGCCCGCCTGCGGTTCCTTGGCCCGTAATCTGGCCTGCTCGCGTTCCTTTTTTTCCCGCTCGCCTTCGTAGCGCATGAACATGCCAACAATCGTGAACGGCTGTCCGTTGATATTGATTAGTTCGCCGATGGGAATGATCTCGCGCCCGGTTTTTTCGGGATCGCCGAAAAGTTCATCCCGAATCCCCGTGCCGATCACGCACACCGCATTGGCGTTCTCCTCGTCCAGGTCGGTAAAGAAACGGCCATGCCCGATCGTGTGCAGGTTCATTTCGAGCACGGACCCCGATACTCCGACGGTTTCTGAAGGCATCACGATTTTGTCCTCGCGCGTAATCGTCACCGAATACACCGCCATTTCCGGTGAAATCAGCCGTAACAACGGCGCGCAATCCCTCAGGGCCTCGACATCCGCCATCGTGCGCCCTGGCGCCTGGTCGGCCAGGTGCTCCTGTTCGGGCGGGACGTCCTCGTCCTCCAGCAGCACTTTATCGGCGCCACCCATTGCGATCATGGTCTCCGTCATCCCGTTTTCCATCCCTTTGATGATCGCCGTCATCCCCACCAGGCTGGCGACTCCGAGGATGATGCCCATCATCGTGAGCAGCGATCGCACTTTGTGCGACCACACCTCCTTGAACCCGACCAAAATGGTGTTGGCGAAGGTCATGCCAGCCTACTCATACCTCAACGCTTCGATCGGGTTCATCTGGGAGGCTTTTAGCGCCGGAAAGATCCCCGCCAAAATGCCCACCAGAACGCTAAAGCCGAACGCCACCACCAGCGAGCCGACCGTCACGATCGGCGCATTCTCCGTCGGCGAGAAACCACTGATGAGATAGACCAGCAGGAACGAGAACGCCAGCCCCGCCAACCCTCCCAGGATCGCAATCACAACCGATTCGACCAGGATTTGTGTGAAAATATCAACGGTGGATGCCCCCACCGATTTTCGGATTCCGATCTCCCGCACCCGTTCCGAAATACTGGCCAGCATGATGTTCATGATGCCGATGCCGCCGACCAACAGGCTGATGCCGGCGATGAGCCCGCCGCTGACGCGCGCATTGTGCACGAACGTCTTGATTTGCTCCGCCCAGTCCTCCTGCGTCCGAAACGTAAAATCTTCGATCCCCTTGTGCGTGCTCATAAGCACGTTCCGAACTTGCTGCAGAGCTTCCGGCAGGATATCGACCGACGCGATTTTCAACTCCAGCCCCGACAGCCTCGGATCCCCGGTCGCTCCGGTCGCCGTCGCGCCACTGCCACCGCCGCCACCCGAGTTGAGCGCCGCATACGTTGCTCCGGAACGGAACTTCATCCAAACCGTATTAAGTGGCAGATAAACCGTCCGGTTTTTCCAGGCGAAAGGGCCTCCGCCGCGCCGGCCGCCCCAGCCTCGGTTACGGGCGACTCCACCCGGCTGCGTGGTCGGTTGGGATTTCGCCAACTCCCGGTACTTGCGGTCCTGCTCGCTCTCGTAGTGCTGGAACATCCCGATAATCGTGAAGGGCACGCCGTTGATGAAAACCGTCTCGCCCACCGGAATAATTTCGTGGCCCGCCTTCTCGGGCGAACCCCACAGCTCGTCGCGTGTCGCGCTGCCGATGATGCAAACGTTGCGAGCCATCTCGTCATCCAGCTCGTTGAACATCCGGCCATACTCGACCACGTGTTCATTCATCCCTACTGCCACC
>DATDCV010000187.1:0-1629 GCA_036524155.1 Verrucomicrobiia bacterium | reverse complement strand
GCGTCACATGGGCCGAATTTCGCCGGTGACCTCGGAAACCACGGGATAGCCCTCCAGCGTTTTCGGCAATCGTGACCGCGTGGCGCGGTCTTTACGGGACAGCAGCACCTTCAGGCAAAGGGATTTCTCGTCCGGCATCAGCGCCACGCAAACACCCACCACATTCGGCAGCGCCATTAACTCCTGCTGGTGCCGCTCGAGTACCTGGTTGATGTCGGGTCGTTGCGAGTTTGGCGGCGTCTCAGGCATTTGATGACGGCATGCGTTGGTGATCAGGATCAGCCCGCACAAACCAAACGCAAGCCCGCATGCCTGTCCTACGAGCGAGACAAAAGGACGAGCACCCGGCCGGGTCGCCCCGCGCCGGGTGCCGTCGGTAGAATTGTTCAGAGAATCGGACAAACCATCAGTTGCCGACCATGGTGGCACCAAGGAAACTGAGCACCTCGTCGATAGGATTCGCCACTGCAATGGAGCTGCTGCCGGCGAACAGCAAACCAACGGCCCGTGGATTCGTACTAACGTCTTCAACCATCAACGAACCAGAATCTCCACCCGCGAGGAATCTGCTCCCACGATTGGCGATGAGGATCTGGCCAGTAAAGGTCTTTGTGAATGCCGCTCCGCCCGCACATTCGTTGTCATAGGCTACACTCACCGTGGCATTGAGCCCGGAGATGCTGCTGCGGGTCAACCTCGTCGTGCGGCCGCTCTTCTTGACTTTTTGGGTGATGAACGCGGAAACCGTGGAAGCTGAAATGGTACCGATCTCCAGAATCGCACCGTCTGTTCTGACCATGCCCGGAATGACCTGCGCCATGGAGCAATCGACGTTCGAGTTCGGAAGCGAGCTCTTCTTGACTAGCGTGCCAACATTTTGGGCCGCACTGGCACTGCAGTTCACGTCGATCAATCCTGGCTGAATGATGGGGTCACCAGTGGTGGCCACCCTGCCGTTGCCGCCTGAAACGATGTCGGACTCGAAGACGTGGTAGTTGCTTAGGATGTACTGCGTGGTGCCGATCTTTACCAAGCTGCCCAATGTGCCGCCGCAGCAGTAGCCGTTGGCAAGATCGTTACGCCATCCACCGGAGGTGCCGAGCTGGATAGGTGGCGTCTGCTTGGCGGTATGAGAAACGCCGCCGCCCGACTTACCAAACGCCCGAAACGGCTCAGTCAGTTCCGGTCGCACGCGTTTGCCCTTTAGCGTGGGCGGAAGGGCGCGCATGACCTCGCCGTGATTTTTCGCCTCGGAGTTGACGTAAATCACGAGGGCGATTTCACCGTCGTCGTCCTGCCCGATAGCCGTCCCCAGGATCTCGGGTTGCGCCATCAGCCCGGGCGTGACCAACTCCTGGACAGCGATCGCCGCTTTCACATGCGGATGGTCAACGTCGAGGACTCCTTCCGGGGCATTGCCGGCGCGTGCAACGGGCGTTAGGATCACCACCGCCGCCAGCGCGAGGACGACACGGGTGAGTTTTCGAATCAGATTCTTGAGCTTCATTTTCTCCCTTTATTATGCGGTTTTTTCTGCCTCATTCCCGAGACTCCAAGGCCGGCGCTTACCCGCGTCAGCACCGCACCCAATGCCACCCGGTGGCCAGAGCCTCGATCATGAGACTTGCT
>DATDCV010000186.1:0-1688 GCA_036524155.1 Verrucomicrobiia bacterium | reverse complement strand
GCCGGGTTGCCGGGTCCATACCCCTGAAGGCATCCCCACCACTTCGGACTGTGGATTGTAGACTGTGCCGGCACGCCTCAAAGGATTTCAAAGTGAATCAAAGCATTTCAAAGGATTTCAAAGCAAAAATTCGAGCCCTCTAACTTTGACCACCCATGAACACAAGAACGCCACCCCCCCAAAGCCGCTCCGGGATCGTGGAAGGAAAGACATGAAAAACTTTTTTCCACTTGGACAGCTTTTGTCCAACTGAGTTTCGTACCGTGGTCGGCAAAAGAATACAAATATGTACGACGCACCCCAAACGCCGGCCTGAACGATCAGGCAGCTACCCACGCCTGCAGTCCTGGCTTTCTTAATGCGAACTGCCTTCTCCAAAGAAGACTTCGCGATGCACTCGCAGGTAACGAGCTTTGTGTCTGTGCCCGAGGTCTGCTGACCTCGGAACCCAGAACCGTTCTTTGACATCTTAATACTGGGAGAGCCGGCGTCCTCGCCGGCAAACAACTCCTGGCTCAACAGGACGCCCTCGGCCGACGCGAACTGGCAGACGCCCCTGCCGTACGCGCGGCGTTCCGCCCTCCTTGGGAACGGAACGCCGCCGCCCGGCAGCCGCCAAATCCCAGCTCCGCACCCCAGCGCCTCGCACGAAATGGGAGTTAAACGGACTTAAAACGGACTTAAACGGACATAAAAAAACAAAAAACAGCCGCGCGGTGGGGGTTTCGTGTAGTCCGACCAAATCTGAGCACATCTGACTAAATCTGACTAAATCTGAGTAGTTCTATTACAAAGTGCCACCCCGGCACCTCCCGCCTGGCTCACGGGCGGCGCCGGTCCAGGACAATGGGTTTGATCAGAATCCAGGAGGGTGGGAAATTACCACTGTGAAGACACAGTTCGAAGTATGGCGCTTCACCTTCCCCAGGAAAGGCGAGCAGCCTTTATCGTCTGGCGTCGTTGCGGAGGGCAATCAGATCCTTCATGACCGGATAAAGGTTTCCATCCGCTTGCTGCGTGCCGAACGAGTCGTGGAGCTTGCGGTAAAGGGCATACAGGTTTGTGTAAACCTCGTGCGCTTCCGGCTTCGGGTTGAAGACGCGTGATTTTAGCCCCGTCATCGCCTTTTGGGCGTCGGCGTGATTGTCGTATCCGCCGGCTTTGCTCCCGGCGGCAACTGCCCCCGCGATGGCGGCCCCAAGAGCGCAGGTTTGAGCGGAGCGGGAAATCTTAATCGGGCGGCCGGTGACGTCGGCATAGATTTGCATCACGAGCGGGTTTTTCTCCGCGATGCCGCCGCAGTTGACGATCTGCTCGACTTTGACGCCGTATTCCTCGAAGCGTTTGATGATCGTCAGCGCGCCAAAGGCGGTGGCTTCGATCAACGCGCGATAGATTTCCGCGGGCGTGGTGTACAGGGTTTGGCCAATCAGCAGCCCGGTCAGCCGTTGATCCACAAGAATGGTTCGGTTGCCGTTGTTCCAGTCGAGCGCGAGGAGGCCGGATTCGCCTGGCTTCAATTTCGCCGCGGCGGCGCTCAGCGCTTCGTGGCTGCCTTGTTTCTTCCCCAGCGGCTGGATGTAGTTAACGAACCAGTTGAAAATGTCGCCGACGGCCGATTGCCCGGCCTCCAAGCCATAATAGCCCGGCAGGATGCTCCCGGGGACGATGCCGCAGAGGCCGGGCAC
>DATDCV010000185.1:0-4720 GCA_036524155.1 Verrucomicrobiia bacterium | reverse complement strand
TAAAGCGGCCCACGCTGCGGCCATAGCCTTCTTGCCGCAGGGCGCCGGTCATCAGCGCCAGGTGTATGTGCCGACCGGTCTCATCCCAGGTGCCAAAAGTGCCTGTCGCAACATTCTTCCTGACGCTTTCCTCGGTGCGCCCCAAAAAAGCGAGCTCCCAATCGTGGATAGTGCCGGCGCCATTGGTGGCGAGGTGGGTAATCCAACCGGCTTCGATCAACCGGTTCACAATCCGCATCCCGCCGTTCTTGATGAGGTGCGCACCATACATCAGGATCACGGAAGCGCCACGCTGCCGGGCGGCGGCCAGGTGGTTGGCGGCGTCCGCAACAAAGTTCAACGCCGCCGGCTCGCAGGGATGGGGCGGCCGGTCGGGATCCACCAGCAGTTTCTCGATCGGACTGAGGCTCTGACGCTGCGCCAGCGGATATACTCTGACTTTCTTGAGGTCCAGCGGTTCGGGATATTCTCTCATAGCGAGCCGGGTGGGAGCATCGTAATTGGCGCCATGCATCACGGGCAAACACTTTTCGATTGCTCCCACCCTCATTTGCACCGAAGATTTGCCGCATCGAAAATCTAAGACGTCCAACCTCGGTTCAATTTACCGGCCTGGTCGAATTTACCTCCTCCTTCGCTCCCCGGCCGCACATCAGCCATGTGCTGTTTGACTTCGATGGCACGCTCTCGCTCATCCGCCAGGGCTGGCCGGAAGTCATGGTGCCGATGTTCGCCGAGTTTCTGCCGCCCGTTCCGGGCGAATCCGAAGCCGCGCGGCGGCAGCTTTGTTACGACGACATCATGCGGCTGAATGGCAAACAGACAATCTACCAGATGATCCAGCTCGCCAACCGTATCAACGAGCGGGGTGGCACGCCGCGCGAACCCCTCTGGTACAAGCAGGAATACCTGCGGCGGCTCAACGAACGGATCCGAGACCGGGTCGAAGGTCTGCGGACAGGCGCGATCCTGCCTGATGACCTACTGGTTCACGGCTCGCGGCACATCCTCGGACTCCTCCGGGCACGAGGACTGCCTCTCTACCTGGCCAGCGGCACGGACGAACCTTACGTCAAGGAGGAAGCCCGAATGCTCGGTCTCACCGAGTTCTTCGGCCAGCACGTCTATGGCGCGCTGGACGACTACAAGCGCTTCTCGAAGAAGATGGTGATCGAGCGGATTATTCGCGACAATAGAATCCAAGGCGCGCACCTGCTCTCGTTCGGAGACGGTTACGTTGAGATTCAAAACACCAAGGAAGTTGGCGGCCTGGCTGTCGCCGTAGCCAGCGATGAAGCCCACAACGGTTCCGGCCGCTTTGATGACTGGAAATTTAAGCGCTTGCTCGAAGTCGGCGCGGATGTGGTGATCCCCGATTTTCGGGACTCAGCAACCCTGCTTAACCGGATTCTAGAAAACCCGTAGGACAGGCATCTTGCCTTTCTGTGAACTGGACCGACCCCCGTAGGGCAGGCATCCCGCCTGGGTCTGAGCGGCGCGTCCTACACCAAACGTTTCAGCTTCGGATCCTCCGCCAACTTCTTCACCAGTTCCCTCACTTTCTGAGCCTGGCTCTTGTGCGCGAGCAGAACGGCGTCGTCGGTCTGCACCAGGATCGAGTCGCGCAGGCCGACCACGGCGATCGGCGTGCGCCGGTCCTTGGATCGCGCGTCGTAGATGATGTTGCGCGCGCCGTCCACGTGGATGAAATCGGCGACGGCGCAATTCCCCTCAGGGTCGGCCTTGAGGTGTCGGGCCAGGGCGGTCCAGGAACCCAAATCATCCCACCCGAATGAACCGTCCGCCACCACGACGTTCTGGGCATGCTCCATGAGCGAATAGTCGATCGAAATTTTCTTAACTTCAGGATAGTCCTTGGCCAGGGCTTTCTCGAGCTTCGCGGGATTCCCCGCCACCTGGAACCAGCGCTGGCAGGCGGCGTACATCTCGGGTTGATGCTTCTGGAGGCCCTCGGTAATAGTGACAAAAGACCAGATGAACATGCCGGCATTCCACCGGTACTGGCCGCTGTTCACATACTCGAGGGCCGTGTCAAAGTTTGGCTTCTCGACAAATTGCTCGGCGCGGTGGAAGGCGGTTTTGTAGGACTTGGCCCCCGGCGGCGGCGGCAATTGCTCCCCAACCCGAATGTAGCCATAGCCAGTGGCGGGCTCGGTCGGCTTGATGCCGATCGTGACAATGGCCTGGCCGCGCGATGCAAGGTCGAAGGCGTCTGACAGCACCTGCTGGAATTTCTTCTCTTCCGGGATGATGTGATCCGCTGGCAGCACCGCCATCACGCCGGTCGTCGATCGCGCGCCGACCAAGGCCGCGCCGAGAGTCACCGCGGCGGTCGTGTCCCGCCCGATCGGTTCCACGATGACATTCTCCTTCGGCAGCCTGGGAACCTGTTTTCTTACCTCCGGGGCCTGCGTTTCGTTGGTGATAACGAGCACATTCTTAATCGGCACCAACGGCAGCACCCGGTCAATCGCTTCCTGGACGAACGACCGGTCCCCCAGCAGCCTGAGCAATTGCTTGGGGGTCCGCTCGCGACTGACGGGCCAGAAGCGCTCGCCTTTTCCCCCGGCCATGATAATGACAAAACGATCCGCGTTATCCGTTTTTGCTTTCATGTTCCTTTCACTCCCCTGATTAGAGACCTCACGAACTCCGTCGTTTGCGGCACCACCTCCGGTGCAGACCCGTAGCGAGCGAGTTGATTAACCACGGCACTGCCCACCACCACCGCGTCCGCATTTCGGGCAACCAGCGCCGCCTGCTCCGGAGTCGAGATCCCGAAGCCGACCGCGATGGGCAAATCGGTGTGCGCCCGGATCCTGGCCGTCATTTGGGAAATGGTATCGGAAACCTTGCTCTGGACCCCGGTGACGCCCTCGCGCGATACGTAGTAGATCAACCCCCGGCCGCGTTTGACAATCATCTCAATGCGATCCTCGGGTGTGGTGGGCGCCACCAGGTAGATGTTGCACAAGCCCGATCGCTGCATCAAAAGCTCGTAGTTTTCCCCTTCCTCAGGCGGCAAATCCAGCACCAGCAAACCATCGACGCCCGCCCGGGCGGCATCCTGGATGAAACGGTCCGTCCCGTAGCGATGCACCAGGTTGAAATAGATGTACAGAACCACCGGTATCTGCGATTCCCGCCGAATCGTCGCGACAGTTTCCAACACCCGCGGTGGAGTGGCGCCCGAGGCCAGCCCGCGTTGCGCCGCCAGTTGATTTGTCAGCCCGTCGGCCAGCGGGTCACTGAACGGAACCCCGAGTTCCAGGACATCGACCCCGGCTCTATCAAACTCAGTCGCGAGGGCGCGGGTCGTCTCCAGATCAGGATCACCAGCGCCAATGTAAACGATAAATCCTTTCCGGGATTCGCGTTTCAGGCGGGCAAAACGGTCGATAATCCGGTTCATGTGCCGTGAGTTTCGGCAGGAAGCCCCACGCTGGCAAGGTTGAATGACCGCGCAGGAGGGACGCCTTTCGGGACTGCCGGGGGATCCCACGACAGCCGGACACCCCGCGCAAATCGCCGCGTCATTTGACAACGGCGGGAAGCAGTACAGGTTGGTTGAGTAGAGTTGAGTGATGGTGTTGTATGAGTGGTAAAGTTGTTGATGCGGCTTGGGCTGCCGAGCTAGTGCCTGTCATCGGTGAACCTGGTTCCGTCTTGAGTTCGGCCCACGCGGAAGTGCCGGCGGACGATGAGTTGCTGGATGCTTATTCCAGGGCGGTGGTCAAGGCCGTCGAAGAAGTGGGGCCGTCCGTCATAAACATCGAAGTGCGGCGCAACGGACAGCGCCAGGGGACCGGCTCGGGTTTCATCTTCACGCCGGACGGTTTTGGTCTGACGAACAGCCACGTAGTTCACGGGGCGGACAAAATCGAAGTTACCCTGGCCGATGGACGCCACCCGGATGCCAGCATTGTGGGTGATGATCCGGATACGGATCTGGCCGTGATCCGCGTCTACGCGCCGCAACTCAGGCCCGTCCGCCTGGGGGACTCGATGAAAACCCGGGTCGGGCAGGTGGCAATCGCGATCGGGAATCCGTATGGCTTCCAGTGCACTGTGACGGCAGGCGTGGTCAGCGCCCTCGGGCGTTCGTTCAGGGCGAGCACAGGCCGCCTCATTGATGACGTGATCCAGACCGATGCCGCGCTCAACCCCGGCAACTCGGGGGGACCGCTGGTCAACTCGCACGGGGAAGTCATCGGAGTGAACACAGCGGTGATTCTCGCTGCTCAGGGGATCTGCTTCGCGATCGGCGTCAATACCGCCAAATTTGTCGCCGCCTGGTTAATGAAGGAAGGCAAGATCCGCCGCAGCTACCTCGGGGTGGGCGGCCAGAATGTTCCGTTGCACCGGCGTCTGGTGCGCCACTATCAACTCGCTGCGGCCAGCGGCGTGCTGGTGATTTCCGTCGCCGATGGCGGCCCGGCCGCCCGGGCCGGGCTCCAAGAGGGAGACGTCATTGTCGATCTGGACGGGCACCCGGTTCCCTCGATCGACGCTCTGCACAAACTCCTGACCGCTGACAAAATCGGCTCAGACTGTCGGCTGACGCTGATCCGGCGAACGCAAAAGGTCACTGTCAGAATAGCCCCCGCGGAATCGGGCTGAGCCGCCGCCGCATGGGAAAGATGAAGCTCGGGCTGGGTCTGTATCGTCACATGCTTCCGAAACGTGCGCGGCAAAGCGC
>DATDCV010000184.1:0-7666 GCA_036524155.1 Verrucomicrobiia bacterium | reverse complement strand
GACTTCCACGTCGTCCCTATATAGATTCCCCCCTCGATCGGGGACAACGTGGGAGTCGTCCCAAATCAATTCTCCCCTTGATCGGGGACGACGTGGAAGTCGTCCCTACCAGCTCGCGGGAGATCGTCCCCCGGAAAAACTTCACCGTTTGTTTGCCGTTTCTTTACCGCAATGCGGCTGCGCGGAGAGGAGAGCCCACCGCAGGGCTAAGCGGGTTGGCAGCAGAAGATGTTGCAGAACCATGAGGGTATGAATCGCGCCTTCAGCGCTCAAAGCGCCTTCGTGACCATGAACCCAGCGCGTTGCGCTGGGCTGGTATGAATAACGCCGTTGGCGTCCGGGATGGACGGTATTTGCCATTCAAAGACTGAGCTGCGGAGAGGCTTTGTTCTGATCTTCACCAACCACAGAGGTCGGCAGGGACGGTTCTGCGGTCTGAGCCTTCCCGCAATTATTGCCCCACCTCTCTCCGGATTCAACGGGTGGTTCAACGGAAAAGAATTCCATTCCATCCTTTTCGGTTCGTCAAATCGCGGGTGTCGGGATCGGTGCGGGGTCACGTCCTTGAAACACACCTTTGCCGGCCCCGGCGCTGCTGGGACATAGGGATGTTTCTACGGCCCGACCCGCCCACGCAAACGTGACATTCCCTTGACACCTGCGCGTCGCTGACCAGTATCCGGCCAGGATGTGCGGAACCGGATACTGGGTCTCTGAGAATCGTTTCGTTGGGCGTCAGCGGCACAAAGTACCCGGCCCGGGGCCGGCAGCCAGGCGATGACCTTTCTGCCTATTCTCGAGCGGGAATTGCGCGGCCGGGCGCGGGGCCGGGCGACGTACTGGAGCCGGTCCGGGCTGGCTTTGCTGGGGGTGCTGATCTGTTTGCCGCAGTTGGCGGGCTCCGGAGCCTGGGGAGGAGTCACCGGGCCGGACACCTTTCTCGCGATCGGAGTCGCGGCATTTCTGCTCTGCTGCTGCGGCTGCCTGGTGACGGCTGATGTCGTCGACGCTGAGCGGCGTGAGGGCACGCTGGGGCTGTTGCTGCTGACGCGGGTCGAAGCCCTGGACCTGCTGTGCGGAAAACTGGGGGCTAATGGCCTGACCGGTTTCTGCGCGCTAGCTGCTTTCTCGCCGCTCCTGGCCATTCCGATCCTGGGGGGCGGAGTTACAGGGGGTGAGGCTTTTCGCTGCGGGCTGGCGCTGGTGAACACGCTCTTTCTGTCGTTGGCAGTGGGGCTTTTCACGTCGGTCTGGCGCCAGGTCCGTGGCTGGGGGGCAGCCTGGGCCTTCGGGCTGATGGCCGTTCTGGTGGGATTGCCTTGGATCGGGACGTGGCTGCCTGCCAACATCGGACCCGCAGCGCTGCTCGAACTAAAAATCGCCAGTCCGCTGGCGGCGCTGCTTGGAGGCCGGGATTACCCTTACAACACGGACCCCGGCGCGTTCTGGCTGGCATTGCTGATCGGGCAGCTTATGGCCTGGCTCTTCCTGGCCGCCGCGAGCTACGGCCTGCGGCGCTCGCTGTGGCCCGGGTCGCCAACCTCCGACCGCGTCGAATCTCTGCTGCCGGCGCCCGCTCACCGGCTCCAGGTGGGTGACAGTGCGCCGATCGCCTGGCTGGTCCAGCGCCAGCCGGGGCTGAAGCGCGGGCTCTGGATCGCCGCCACCGCCATGGTGCTTGCTCCCTGGACGCAATTTTTCGTCCTCCGAGCGGCAAACTGGCGAGTCATGGCCTATGAAGCGCCCTTCTACTACATCTGCACCTTGGTCACGAGTTGCCTCTTGGCCTGGATGGCCAGCCGGTTTTTCATCCAGGCCCGTCGCAGCGGCGCTCTCGAGGCGCTTCTGGCCACGCCGATCGGAGCCCAGACGGTGCTCTCAGGTCAGTTGGCCGGCCTCAGGCATTTGATCCGCGGGCCGTTCCTTCTGATGCTGGCCAGCGCCGTTGGCCTTCACTTCGCCTGTTGGGTCCTCGATAAAAGTCCTCCGCGTCTCCCACCCTGGTCGCTCCAGTCGCTCGTCTTGCTCAGCTTGAACCTCACCGGTCTGCTGGTCGGGCTGCTGACCATGGCCTGGGTGGGCCTGTGGTTTGGCTTGACCGCACGCAATCAAACCAGCGCCATTTTTTGGACGGTCGCCCTGGCCGACGTCGCGATGGGCCTGATGCGTATCGTAGTGACCTTGCTCCTCCATGCATATTTTAAACCAAATCCCCCGATGCCCCCCTCACGGTTGGGTTGGGCTGTCTCCTACGGTTTCACGGGATTGATGTTGCTGCTGCGTGTGGGCCTGATGCTCTACGCCCGGCGCCGCGTCTATCAACGGATCGACGGGCAGGAACCTCTGGCGTAGTTGCGAAGCCAACGGCGGGGTTCGAGATCGCGTGTTCCGTCTCCGGACGGGCTGAGGGTCTGAGGTGAACCGGTAGAGGACCTGATTCTCGAGCGAGTGGGGATCATGGGCTTCGGAAAGCTCAGGACAGCCCCGGGCGGCGTTCCGCGGGCCGGTCCGACCGAGCAACTCCTGAACCCTTCTATGGGCTGAGCCCTGTCTGTGCCTGCAAGACCACAAGCGGGGCGATTCGCAGAAGCGCTTGAGGCATATCGGCCGGCACCTCCGGCGCCTCGTGGCATTCCTGCATCGTAGACGGTCTGTTTGTAGTGATTACTTCGGGAACCGTGAGCGGTGCGCCACAGCAGGGGCAGGGAAACTGCTGCCCTCCTGCCGACGAATCGACAGCTACTCTTTGCCCGCAGGAACAGGAGAACTTGATTTCCATGTGATCCCGAGCGCCAAGGTTCTATTTCGTGCCCGGTATGCCGTTCGTCTGCTGCATTGCCCTTTTGAGTTGCTCCGGGTCGTATGGGATGCCGTAATCGTAAAGCTCATAGGTTTTCGTGCCTAGTCTGTAAATTCCGACCCTCATGGCGAAAAAGTCCATTCTCTGCCCGTCCACCAGCTTCTTTTCTCCTGGGTAATTCTTGAGCACAATCAGAGATGAGGATCGGACATCCGAGTGCAGGCTCGTCCAAGTGCTCTCGACCAAAACCCCGTCATCCAGCACCCGCGAGACCCGATAGCCTGCGATCCCTTCACTATTGATTTCGTAACCTATCCACTCGGGCATGGGTCGGTTTTTACGCTGCTCACCTTGCTGCGGAGTTAACTTGTTTCGCGGGATGTGAAGGAGTTTTTCCCAGCTATAGAGCGGAAGCAGATTGTAGTAGCGATCTCCCACCTTTCGATAGGGGTGATACGGCAGTGCAGCAGTGGCAGAGCACGCCATCAGAAACAGAATCAGCAGGGGTCTCATCGGATCTCGACGTTGAACACGTCCGGCGCGGCCGTCAAGCCGTATTGTTACCGAACCCGGACCTTGGAACCGTGCTCCGTTTTTGCTTGCGGGGGCCGTGGAAATCATGGTAGCTCCAGCCCGAACTGTTGCAACGCAGGTCCGCATCCCAGGTAACGCACACCAAGTCGAGTCCCAACCCCTGCACCTGGAACTCCGGCGCGGCGTCTTCCCGCCTCCAGCCAGGCTTCAATGCCCGCTTGGCCGTTGTGGATTAGGGATCCGAGGTCGCCCAGCCGAAGGTCATTCCGAATAGAAACGCCCTTCAGTGGCGCGGGCCGTCGGCTTGTTCCATCTCGCGGCGGAGATTGCGGGCCAGCGAGTGGAGTTGGGACGTGCTGAGCTCCTTCCTGTCGCCGCCTACGAGTTCGGCCTCGGCTTTCTGGAGACCGCTCGATCGTCTTTTCGTCGTGCATCTACACCTTTCCTGGCTGGGCGTCTTCCGTCCGGATCACCGCGGTCTTAACGCGGCGGAGCGAGGCGCAGAAGGCAGTTTTTAACAATCACAATCCCTGCCGACTGAAGAGCCAGCAGGCCGATAGACTCAGGTTCCGGGAGTTAACGGATTGAAGGATTCAGCGGATGCGACGGATTCCAGGATTTGATAGATTTCGAACCTGTAGGAGGAGGCTATAATGCCAGTGCTCCATAGTCAAGCGCGATGACGAAAATTTGAAAACTTCTTTGGCCAATGACTGAGTTGTGGAGAGGCTTTGTTCTGACATCGACGGAACCACAGAGGTCGGCAGAGGTTTCTAGTGTGAACCTTGCCCCCGGTTTACCTACTGCTTTGTCACGCATCCCGCCACTTGCCCATTACTTCGGTCTGTTTTCCGCAATGCGGGCAAACAATCGGAATCCAGATCGCGTCCTCATACTTGATATAGTTTTCTCCCTTGCCAGGTGGGAGAGGAGGAAATGGGTATTCGATGCCGCCTCTACAGTGGATGCAATAAAACATCTGATAGCCTGCGCGAGCTGGTGAATGGTAACGAAAATCCTCTAGAAGTTCTTCTAGGGCATCTAGCAATTCGGTGGTTTCGGGCGCTTTGTCTGTCTTGCTTTTTACGTGATGCCAAGCGCGTTTTACTTCATCACGGGTAACCTCTCGGTAATTATTCGCCCAATCAAAGTTCAACCTCTCAACCTGCTCATCTATTTTTCCGTCCTCGGACTCAAGATAGTCAAAATAGTCCTGCTCCTCGGTGTGCCCTTCTTGGTCGTCAACGCCCTCGTCCTCACTCTCGATAGGCGCCGGCGGAGGTTGTGCTGGCAAGGGCGGAGGGGGAGACGTGGAAGGCATGAGCGGCGGAACTGCCACCGCTGCAAGCGCCGGTAAGATAATCTCGGCGTTGCACGCCGGACATGTGGTGCTTTCCCCGGCGTAGCTTGCCGGGTATTCAATACGTTGGCCGCAAAGATCGCACGCGCATTTGAGAAAGGGCTGTTCTGATTCCATAACTTCCAACGGTTATACGGCCTTATGCTTCCGTGGTCAGGGGTCCGTTTACCCTTCTTTTCCACTCACCCTTGCTAATTGTGCCGTCGGCCTCCAAACGGTCATACGCTAAAGCCTTCAGCACTGTTGCCTCGCATCTCCCGGTGATTTCCCTTGCCGGCAATTCGGTGAACAGCGTCTCTGAGTTTTCAAAATGCCGTTCGAACAGATTAAGGAAGGCCTCGATCTGTTCCAAAATTCGCCTTATCTCTCTGAATGTAACTGACGGAAGCTGTTTTGCCTCCAGGCTTATCTCCAGATCGTAGTGTGCAATGCTCTTATGGCGGTGGAACTTCACATTGCCAGCGGCGGCGCCAATCTTGTTCAGTAACTTCGTCGCGTCCTTCCTCAGTGTGCCAGTGTTGGCGGGAACTTCTTCGCATAGATTCCTAAGCGACAGATTTTTGTCACCCTTAATTCCCGTTGCGGGGTCAACAAGTCGGGCGATAGCAAGGAGCAAATTCGTCTGCAACATATTCTGCAGAGCGCCTAGCACGCCACCGAGGCCTCGAGACATCACTTGCGTGAACTGTTCGTCCTCCATGAACAGGTGATGGTAAACGAGCCACTCAGACCGAACTTCAAGAACCTCAGCCTTTAATGCGCGGAAGATGTCCCGAATTTCGGACGGGTATTTCGAAAAATCGCCATGCAGCTTTGCTCTCATATTGTTCCTCGGCGATCCTTAATACCGGTCAAGCAGCAGCACCGCCAGCAAAAAAGTAATCACCTAAAACTCTTCGGACCCACCTTGGGTGACTGTAACCCACCAGCACAGCAAGCACCCGTCGGTCGAGGTGGGCAACTACAACAGGCGCAACACTCGATGGCGCTAACCAAGGACAGATCCATATTGGCCCCGACCAGGGAACAAATTAGAAATGACGGCGCACCGGGTAGAGGAACTTAGCGAGATGCTCAGCTTTTCGCGGGTGCGGGCATCTCACTCAGGTAGCGGTCTGCTTCTATCACGCTGTCGATGTGGCTCACGGTGATCAAAATGAGCGATTTCAAATCGCTGATATCCTTGCCAACCCACTTTCGAAGGTAGTGGGTGTGATCATTCCCAAGCCATGTGGCCCGTTCCGCGCAGCGCTTGATTCGTTCTTCGTCTACGAAGTTCTTGATAACAGGGGCCAAGAAGAGCTTCTTAACCTCCTCCTGCTTTGTCGGATCCTCCTTAAATCTCCCCTTTATAAGAAAGTCCTTAACAAGGAACTCCAGAGCTTTTCGGTACCCCGGCCCGCAGACTTGGTCCAATCCATTGTCCTCCGCAACCAGGGCCTGGTAGTAAATGTCACAAAAGTCCGGGGAAAGATCCGAAATGTTCTTTGGAAATTCCTTCGTCTCAGTGTACCTGGCCAAGGCGGTTTTCAACAGCTCCGCACTGAGGGAGTGTACCGGTCCGCTAGCCCTATAAATCGCGAGATAGAGTGCCCGACAGCTGGTTACGGGGCACCTGAAAATCCCGTAAACCTGCCACTGGGGCTTGACTCTGCTGACAACACCGGTAACGAAGTTGGGCTGGCCGTGCTTGCCGCAGACGGGGCACCTATCTGGGGTTGTGTTTAAGATTGCGGACTCTGCTGTGCCTTCATCGTTGAGAATCTTTACCTTTTCGCCCATGGGCCAGCAGAATGCGCCGAGTTAGTTCTGACGCAACAAAAATCCTCATACCGGTCCCCAGTCGGCCTGCGCAGCACGAGCAGGGTCTTGGACGTCCTGACGTGGTCCCTCGCCCCAAGCGGTGGCTGCCGTCAGCCACGGCGCGGACCTTCAACACCACAGTGCGTCCAGGCTGGTACTAGCGCATGACGCGAAGCAAAGCCTCGGCGCGCGAGGCTGCCGCTCCGGCGGCCCGGAGTAGTCCACGATCAGAGGACCGAACTGGTCCACGAGCATTCCGGGAAGGCCGTCGGCCAGTTCGGAGCACCGCCGTACTCATTCTTTGCTTGTTTCGGAGCCTAGCTTACGCTCCAGCATCCCGGCGCCTGTCTGAGACCAACGCAGCGCATCTTGACCGACTGGTTTGCACATGCCGGTGTTCTTCACTTTCACAACTCGTGGCGTTAACAGGTCTCCGCTTTCCGCGCTCCGGCCTCTGCCAGCTCTCCCCCGAGCTCCGCGCTTGAGCTACTTTTCGATGATCGCTGCCCGGTCGCAGGGCTCATCCTCAGGCGGCGTGACTACCGCGTTTCCTCGGGTGTCCGCGATGAATTCGGATCCGGGCTGGCGAACGCCAGTCACCGGGTTGAACCACTCGAGCCGGTAGGGATCCCCCGCTTGCAGACCGTTGAGCGCGACCGCCCGCGGTTCGAACAAATGCACCAGGCGCAACTCGTCCCCGGCCCCTGCGCACAGCGGCGACACCAGTCCTGTCTCGACGGTCATCTCGCCCCACGGCGCACAGCCATAGGCACCCAGCAGTTGTTGGCTCTCACGCGGCCAGGAGAATTTGCGGTCGCTGGCGCGCCAGGTCGAGCAACCGAAGGGCGGCCCCCGATGGTTTGCGCTTGCCCTGCTCCCAACTGCGGGCGGTGGCGAGCGGCACATTCAACAAGGCTGCGAATACCGGCTGACTCACGTTCAGTTTCTGCCGAATACCGGCAATCTCCTTCGGCTTAATACCGTTCACCGGCGCGGACAGACACACCTTGCTCACCCGCATCGTGAGTTTCTTTTTCCCCTCGAGATGCTCGGCGTGCCCCCGCAGACTCTGCAGCAGCAACCCCGGGTCGAACTCAATCTCTTGCGCCGAACGCGGATTTGATCCGTTGGACTTCATGTTTAATCGCTTTCATTTGGGCGGGAGGAAC
>DATDCV010000183.1:0-17486 GCA_036524155.1 Verrucomicrobiia bacterium | reverse complement strand
GTGGCGCTGGTGCCGGGCGGCAATCCGCCACTCGAGCTGACCGGCGGCCCGCTCTTGAAAGCCACGAATGTGTTCGAAGGCACGATCGGCTATCTGAGGGTCTCGCGCGTCGAAGAGGGGCTGGCGAAAGCAGTGCGCGAGGCGTACCGGGGCCTCGAAACCAACAAGCCGAACGGCTTGGTGCTGGATCTGCGTTTCACGGGCGGCGAGGACTACGAGGCTGCGGCGGATGCTGCCGATTTGTTCCTATCGAAGGAGCGATCGTTGCTGGACTGGGGTGCGGGATTGGCCCGATCAAAAACGAAGCGCGATGCGATTACGATCCCGCTGGCGGTGCTGGTGAACGACCAAACGGCCCGTGCGGCAGAGGCCTTGGCGGCGGTCTTGAGGGAAACGAGTGTTGCGCTGCTATTGGGTCGCAAGACCTCCGGCCAGGCACTCATCACGCAGGAATATCCGTTGAAAAATGGCCAACGTTTGCGAATTGCGACCGCCTCGATCCAGGTCGGGGAGGGCGTGCTTCTGACCTCGCAGGGGGTGAAGCCGGATATTCTGGTTGAAGTGAGCGCCGCGGATGAGCGGGCCTATTTTGCAGACGCTTACAAAGACCCGGCCAGAACCAATCCGCCACCGAGCGGCAGCTTTTCGTCGAGCCAGCAAGACGGCACCAACCGGCTGCGCCGCGCGCGTTTGAACGAGGCCGAATTGGTGCGGGAGCGACGGGACGGCATCCTGGGGGAGATGGAGACCGCGACGATACGAGCCGAGGCTGACGCCGAGAGAGTCACGGTGCGTGATCCTGTGCTGGCGCGGGCGCTCGACCTGCTGAAGGGATTGGCGTTGGTGCGGCAATCCCGGTCCTGATTTCCGCGTTGACGATTTCGGCGCGGGGACCCAAGCTATAAGATCCTATCAGCGAATGAAGACTATCCTGTTTGTTTGCACAGGAAATGTTTGTCGCAGCCCGATGGCCGAAGGTTTGTTCCGCCACGCCGTCCAGGGCCGGAGCGACTATCGCGTCCTTTCGGCGGGCCTGGGCGCGGCCGAAGGGCAGCCGCCCAGCGGTTTTGCGGTGCAAGCGGTGAGGGAGCTGGGGATCGATATTTCCGGCCAGCGCAGCCGCATGCTAACGCCGGAGTTGGTTGAGCAGGCCGACTATATTTTCGGCATGACTCACAGCCACATCGATACTGTGATGCTGCTGTATCCGCAGGCCGCGGAAAAGACGTTCCTGCTCCGCGAGTTCGATGAGACGCTTGAACAGTTCGAGAAGGACATCAGCGATCCGATCGGTGGTTCCTACGAAGTGTACTTGAACTGTCGCGACCAGATCGAGCAGGGACTGGCCTCATTGCTTCTGTTCCTCGAGCAAGACCGGGGACGGGCCGGCGCCGGCGCGGGCAGGAAAGTGGCGGTCGCGCTCGGAGCCGACCATGCCGGGTTCGAGTTGAAAGAGGCGCTCAAGCAACATCTGGGCAAGGCGGGCATTAGCTTCGCGGATTTCGGCACCGGCTCTTCCGCGCCATGTGATTATACGGATCTGGCGCAACCGGTGGCCGACGCTGTGGCGCAGGCCCGGGCGGAGCTGGGGATCCTGGCTTGCACCACCGGGATCGGCATGAGCATCGCCGCGAACAAGGTGAGCGGCGTGCGAGCGGCGTTGGTTCACGATGAGGAAGCGGCCGGCCTGGCGCGGCGGCACAACGACGCCAACGTGTTGTGCCTGGCCGCCCGGAGCACCTCCGCGGAAGCGGCAATGAAGATAGTCGATGCTTTTCTGGCGGCCCGCTTCGAAGGCGGCCGCCACGAACGGCGAATCCGAAAAATTGAAATGAAGATCATTCCCACTGATTTACGGCTGCGGGCCGTGGACCCTGAAGTGTCCGACGCTATCGACCGCGAACGCGACCGTCAGCAGGAGAACATTGAGCTGATCGCCAGCGAGAATTTCGCCAGCCCCGCGGTCATGGAGGCGCAGGGCTCGGTGCTCACGAACAAGTACGCCGAGGGATATCCGAAAAAGCGGTGGTATGGCGGTTGCGAGAATGTGGATGTGGTCGAGCAGTTGGCCATCGACCGGGCCCGGCAGCTTTTTGGCGCCGAGCATGCCAATGTGCAGCCGCACTCCGGCAGCGGGGCCAACATGGCGGTGTATTTTGCTTTCCTCAAACCCGGCGACAAGATGCTCACCATGGACCTCACCCATGGCGGGCATTTGACACATGGGAACAAGGTGAACTTTTCGGGTAAATTCTTTGAGATTGTCCATTACGGGGTGCGCAGGGACGACGAGCGGATCGATTATGATCAACTGGCTGCGATGGCACGGGAGCACAAGCCACGGATGATCACCGTCGGGGCGAGCGCCTACCCGCGGGCCATCGATTTCCAACGGATGGCCGAGATCGCCCATGGCGTTGGCGCCTACCTCCTGGCCGACATCGCGCACATCGCCGGGCTGGTGGTAGCCGGACTTCACCCCAGCCCGGTGCCTTACGCGGATTTCGTAACCACAACGACTCACAAGACGTTGCGCGGCCCGCGCGGAGGCCTGGTGCTCTGCCCGGACAAATACGCCAAAGAGATCGATTCGCAGACGTTCCCAGGCATCCAGGGCGGGCCGTTGATGCATGTGATTGCCGCCAAAGCAGTGTGCTTCCGCGAAGCCCTTCAGCCTTCGTTCAAGGAGTACCAGGAGCGGATCGTAAAGAACGCCAGGGCCCTGGCTGAAGGGATGAAGCGCAATGGCTTTCGCCTCGTGAGCGGCGGGACGGACAACCACCTGATGCTGGTGGATGTCGGCGCGCGGGGCCTGACGGGCAAGGAATGTCAGGCCGCGCTTGATAATGCCGCCATCACCGTCAACAAGAACACGATCCCCTTCGAGACCCGCTCTCCGTTCCAGGCTAGTGGTGTGCGGCTCGGGACCCCGGCGGTGACCACGCGCGGGATGAACGAACCTGAGATGGCAGCCATCGCCGACATGATCAGCGAGGTGCTTTTGGACATCACAAACCTTGACACGGGCGCCAAAGTGCGCCAACGTGTGCGAGAATTGACTGCAAGATTTCCCTTGCCATATTAGGGGACTGAAGCCATCGTTGCAGCAAGCTCCCGGCTGACAATTCCAATTTGAACGATTTCCTTTGAACTCGTTCCAATAGGGGCCGGGCCGATAACCAGCCTCGTGATGATCTCACCTGATCTCACCGCTGCAAACCAGATTTTTAACCATTGTTTATGCCAAGAGCCATCAAGAAGGCCAAAGCGAAAGCTCCCAAGGCCCCGATCAGCCAGGAACCGCCAACGAATCCTCCCACTGCGGGCGGCTCCGATGCTGTGTTAGAACCATCTTCTCCGGCCATCGCGGTGGCCGAGGTCCCGCCGGCTCCGGCGGAGTTGCCTGGGGTTACAGCTCCAGTGGAACCAGCCGAGCCAGCGGCCGCCGAGCAGCCTGCGGTCCAGCCGCCACAGCAACGAAGGCGCGAGCGCGGTCCGGCCAGGCAGCCTGAAAACCGGATGCCGGAACAACGGGCTTCGGGCCCACGTCAGAAGACGGAACCGCAACCCATCGCCGACCGGCCTCCGGGGCCTGCCTTAAAGGGACCTGACGGCGCGCCAGCCCAAAAAGGCGACGGCCGCCCCGGGGACGACAAAGATCGCATCGCGCCGATTTCGCTCAACATTGCGAAGCTGCAGTCAATGTCCATGCCTGAGCTGAACCAGATGGCCAGAGAGTTGGGCGTTGAGAACTTCGGCACCATGCGGAAGCACGAAGTCATCTTCCACGTGCTCCAGAAGAATGCCGAACGGGCGGGGGTCCTGTTTTCCGAGGGGGTCCTGGAGGTGCTTCCGGAAGGCTTCGGGTTCCTGCGGTCCCAGAGCTTCAATTACCTGCCTTGCCCGGAGGACATCTATGTGTCGCCTTCCCAGATCCGGCGGTTTGACCTGCAGACCGGCAACTTGATCGCGGGTCAGATCCGGCCACCGAAGGAAAAGGAACGATTTTTTGCCCTGCTAAAGGTCGAGGCCGTTGACCAGGAGGACCCGGATAAGGCCAAGGATAAGACGCATTTCGACAACCTGACGCCGCTCTTCCCGAACAAGCGTTTCATCCTCGAGACCGCGGCCGACGAGCTTTCGACCCGGGTGCTGGATCTGGTCTGCCCAATCGGCAAAGGAACCCGCGGACTGATCGTGGCGCCGCCGCGCACCGGCAAAACCGTCCTCATGCAGAAGTTGGCCAACGCCATCCTGAAGAACAATCCCGAGGCTTACCTGTTTATCCTGCTCATCGACGAACGCCCCGAGGAGGTCACTGATATGGAGCGCACCTGCCGCGGCGCCGAGGTCATCAGTTCCACTTTTGACGAGCCGCCCGAGCGCCACGTTCAAGTCGCCGAGATGGTGAGCGAGAAGGCTAAACGGATGATCGAGCACAAACGTGACGTCGTCATTCTACTCGACTCCATTACGCGTCTCGCCCGCGCCTACAACACCGTGCAGCCGCACTCCGGCAAAATCCTCTCCGGCGGCGTGGATGCCAACGCGTTACACAAGCCCAAGCGGTTCTTCGGTGCGGCGCGCAATATCGAGGAAGGCGGGTCGCTCACGATTATCGCCACCGCGCTGGTGGACACCGGTTCGCGCATGGACGAAGTCATTTTCGAGGAGTTCAAGGGCACCGGCAACATGGAAGTCCACCTGGACCGCGCTCTGGTGGACCGTCGTATCTTTCCCTCGATCAACATCGAGCGTTCCGGCACGCGCAAGGAAGAACTGCTTTACCATCCCGACGAATACACCAAGGTCGTCATTTTGCGCCGCGCGTTGACGGGTGTGCCGCCCGTTGAAGCCATGGAGTTGGTCCTCAACAAGCTGAAGAAGACCGGCAGTAACATCGAGTTCCTCCTTTCGATGGGTGTAGGCTAGCCGCTTTCCGCGAGCCCAATTCCTAGTGTAGAGTCCTCGAAATAGGTAGCCCTATCGGGCTCCTTTCCCTGGCCCTCCTCGAGAGGAAGAGAGGGAGGTGCCTTGTATTTGCCTGGCGAATCGAAGGCGGCAGCAAGCTGCGCGCACTCCAAACGCTGGCGCGCAGTTCGGAGTGCACCCGCGGTCGTGCCACATCAGCCTGAACACTTCCCGGAGTCGCGGGCTGCGGGCGAGCCCAGGTTCAGGCCGCTGACACCGCCGACTCGAGCCAGACCCGATCGAGAATCATTCAACCTCGCTCCACTTTCATCGGCTCTAACCTGGGCAGCAGCAGATGAATCACGCCCAGTGCCACGAGGTAGGCGAATCCAGCCATTAGGAACGGGACGAGATAGTTCTTGTTGGTGGCATCGAGCACCCAGCCGACCACCTTCGCGACGCACATGCCGCCGACTGCGCCGGCCATGCCGCCGATCCCCGTGACGGAACTGATGGCTTTGCGCGGCACCGTGTCGGAGACGAGCGTGAAGATGTTCGCTGAGAAGCCTTGATGGGCGGCCGCTGCGAGGCCAATCAGCAAAACCGCCGTCCACATTTCCGCCACTCGCGAGGCGAAGATGATGGGCACCACCGCCAGGGCGCACGCGAGCATTGCAGTTTTGCGGGCGGCGTTTACGGTCCAACCGTGCTTAATGAGCGCGGAGGACAACCAGCCGCCCGCGACGCTGCCGACGCTCGCGAGCATATAAATGGCTACCATGGGCGGCCCCATTTTCCAGGGGGCTACTGCCACCCCGAACTGGGTGTTGAGGAACGTAGGCACCCAGAACAGGTAAAACCACCACCAGGGGTCGGTGAGGAACTTGCCCAGGCTGAACGCCCATGTCTGCCGGTGGAGGAACATTTGCGACCAGGGATATTTCTGAGGAGGATCCGGCGGATCGGCCCGGATGTGCTGCAACTCGCCGGCTGATAAGCGCCGGTGTTCGTGGGGGTCACGGTAGAATGGCCACCACAGAACCACGAACAACGCTCCCACAGCTCCGGTCGCATAAAAGGCTGCTTCCCACCCCCAGGTCGAGGCCAGCCACGGCACCACTAGCGGGGTCGCCAGGGCCCCGACGTTGGTGCCGGAGTTGAACAAGCCGGTCGCCAGAGCCCGCTCTTTCTTGGGGAACCATTCTCCGACTGCTTTAATCGCGGCGGGAAAGTTCGCCGCTTCCGCGAAGCCCAGCACAAACCGGGCGCTGCAAAACCCAAAAACTGTTCGCACGAAACCGTGCGCCACCGCCGCGATGCTCCACACCACCACAGCGACGGAATAGCCCAGACGCACGCCGATGCGATCCAGAATGCCGCCCGCCAGCAGCAGCCCGATCGCATAGGCAAGCTGGAAGGAGAAAACAATGTTGGCGTAGTCGCTTTCGCTCCAGCGGAATTGCTGCTCGAGCGTCGGCTTTAGCAGGCCGATGACCTGGCGATCAACGTAATTAACGGTGGTGCCCAGAAACAGAAGCGCACAGATTGTCCAGCGAAGTCGGCCCAGGCGCGGACCTGCGGTTCCCGCCAGTGGTGCCGTTTGGTGCGGGCTGGTTTGTGGTTGCATTTGGTCGGGCAATTGTCGGCGTGGCCTGATCTTTTTGGAAGCTTTTCCTGGTGTCTAGTGTCCCTCCTGCTGCTGGCCCGGATGCATCCCGAACTGGATCAACTTCTCCCGCATCGTCAGGCGGGAGACCCCAACCCAGCGCGCCGCCTTGGCCTGGTTGCCATGAGCCAATTCAATCGCCCGGCTGAACAACTGGCGCTCCGCTTCAGTGAGGACCCGGGCGTGCGCATCACTCAATTCGCCCTGTTGCGCCGACGTAAGCAGGCGGTCCACATATTCCCGCAAGCTAAGGTCGGCTGCGTCCGCCGGGGGAAAGGACGTTTTCAAGGCCAAACGAACGTGATCCCCGCCGATCGTATAGCCTTGAGCCTGGAGCAGCACCTTGCGGATCACGTTTTCGAGCTCGCGGACATTGCCGGGCCAATTCTGCGCCTGCAGCAGTTCGATCGCGTCGGTGTGAATCGACGGGTTCTCCACTCCCAGTTCGCGGGCGTGCTTGCGCAGGAAGAATCGTGCTAATTCCGGGATATCTTCCTTGCGTTCGCGCAGTGGCGGCAAGGTAATCACCACCACGCTCAGGCGATAGTACAGGTCTTCGCGGAACTGGCGATCCTGGATCGCGGCTTCCAGGTTGCGGTGAGTAGCGGCGATGACCCGCACATCCACCGTGATGTTATCTTTTCCGCCCAACCGTTGGAGGACCTTGTCCTGCAGAACCCGGAGCAGTTTGACCTGTGTTCCGGGAGTCATGTCCCCGATTTCGTCCAGGAAAATCGTTCCGAGGTCCGCCTGCTCGAACCGGCCGATGCGCCTGGTTTCGGCGCCGGTGAACGCCCCGCGTTCATGGCCAAACAATTCGCTTTCCAGCAGCGTCTCGGGGATGGCGGCGCAATTGATGGCGATAAAAGGCGCCTTGGCGCGGTTGCTATGCTGGTAAATCGCCCGCGCGATGAGTTCCTTGCCGGTGCCGGTCTCTCCCCGGATCAGCACATTGACCGGTTTCGAGGCGATGCGGCCGATCTCCTTGTAGATGGCCTGCATTCCCCGGCTGCTGCCGACCAGCGCGTCGCGCGTTTCGGCGGAGGCGCCCAGCGCGACCGGCTCGCTCATCAGGCGGCGGCTGGAGACAGCGCGTTCGACCAGTTCAATGAGTTCGGGAATTTCGAACGGCTTGAGCAGATAGTCATAGGCGCCGGACTTGGTGGCTTCGATCGCGGTTTCGGTCGTGCCATGAGCAGTGATCAGGATGATGGGGAGTCGCGGCTGCAGCGCATGAAGTTGCCGTACTAGATCCAGTCCTCCCAGGCCCGGCAGCTTCATGTCCGTCAGCACGACATCGAACTCCGCGGCCTGCGCGCGCCGCAGGCCCGTATCGCCCCGGGTTTCCACGGCTACCTCATGGCCCTCTTCCGATAGCAGCCGCCGCAAGGTCATGACCACTCCGGGGTCATCTTCAATCAACAATATTCTGGGGGGACTCTTCATGGGTTGCGCGCGCCGTCGCCCTGCCTGCGCGCCTCGGCCGGCGGCGATGACTGCTCATTTTGTAGTGCAGCTTGCGGGCTCGCGCAACGCAGTTTCATCAGGGCGCCCTCGGGAGAACAACACCAAAAGTGGTGCCGTAATTGACTTTGGTTTGGTACTGCAAAGCGCCGCCATGCTTCTCCACAATCCGTGCCGCGATCGACAGCCCCAGCCCGGTCCCGGTTTCTTTCGTGGTGAAGAACGGGTCAAACAGCCGTTTTTCGACATCCGGCGGGATACCTTTGCCGGTATCGGCCACCTCAAGTACCACCGTGTCCGCGAGTGTGTCGTTCAGCCTGCTGACATCGTTGCGGGCGCGGAGAGTGATAGTCCCTTGCCGGGTGATGCTTTCGGCGGCGTTGCTGATGAGATTAATGAGCACCTGCTGGATCTGGTGAGGATCCACCCGCACTGCGGACGCCCCCAAGTCGTCGAGCTTCAGGGTGATACCCTTTTTCTCGAGCTCCGGCGCCATCAGGTTCCGGACGCGCCGGAGCACCTCCGCGGCTTGGACCCTGGCGAGGTGCGGCTCCGAAGGGCGGGCGAAGAGCAGCACATCTTTTACGATACGCTCGAGGCGGCTGATTTCGCTAGAGATGATCGCGGCGTCCGCTTGCTCCTGGCTGCCCGGCCGGAGGTCTTTTTGCTGGATAAAAAGCCACGCCTTGATCGCCGTCAGCGGATTTCGAATTTCGTGGGCGACACCGGCCGCGAGCATGCCGAGCGACGCAAGTTTTTCCTGGCGTTCAATTAACGCCTGGTTTTCGACCAGCTTGAGTCGGAGCGGGGCGATGAGTTCGCGGTAGACGACGGCGGCCAGACCGCCGACCGCCGGAAGCAACAGCGCCAGGCAACCCAGCAACAGGTAACGCAGCCAGGTGAGCGACCGGCTGAAGCCTACCAGGAAGGAATCCATCGATTCTCGGTGAGCGCGCGCCAGTTCGAAGCCGAGGCTGAGGACATTCTGCGATTGCTTTTCGAATTCAGCGAGGTCCACCAATCCTGGCTGGCCCGGAGATTCCGCACGCACGCGGTCACCAATCTGGAGCGCGGCGGCCATGTAATCGTCGTAGGAATTGTTGATGCGATCCAAAATTTGTTTTTCCTTTTCCGTCTGGAGGATCGGAAGCTGCTCGTCGATCCAATGGTCCAGGTTGGTGCGGCCGGTTTCAAACTGAAGCCACTCCGGCGTGTTGCGGGAGACACTGTAGCGCAGCAGGAGGTTGTTCAGCTCGAGGATGCTTTGCTGGAAATGATCCGCAATCCGAAAACTCTGAAGTTGAACCGCGGAGAGTCTTTCACGCAGCTCACCGGTGCGTTGCCAGGAAGTGGACGCAACCCAGGCGATGAGCGCCACGATCACGGTGATCGCGCCGACGAAAGCTCCCAGCCTCAGCTTGATACTCCGGTTCATTTGGGCAACGGCTGCGTTTCTATAGTAAGGGTATTCTGCTACGCGTGCTCGCGGAAGGTCAAAGCTCGGAAGAACAAGGCTGATAAGTGAGTTATCAGATGAGGAAACTTCCTTAGCTTATCGCGAGCCAAAGGCTGCGGTGATTTCTGCGTAAGGCCCGCAAAATCAGCCCTGGGCCGAAAACCCGTGGATTGGCATATTTCTGGCTTAGACCTGATCGCCTCGTTCGAGAGTCGGATTGATGGAAGTGTGGAGCGCCAGAACGGGGCCCGCGGGTGAGGCTAGCCCTGTGAATGTGAGCCGAATCCGGTCCGCGGCAGAGTAGAGATTTAGCGGCGACCCACCGCTCCCTGTGGCTTGGCTCACGCCCGCGACCAGCCACAGGGTTTTTATTTCTTGATCCAATGAATAGAAGAATTCTTCTGGGCGATGACGATCCTCCGGCTCGCATCATGGTGGCGCGCGTCTTGCGGGCAGGGGGATATGACGTGGTGTTTGCCGGCACGGTCGAGGAGGCGATTGCTGAATGCCGAACCGCCGTTCCCGATCTCGTGCTGCTGGATGTGAAAACTCCCGGCCCGGAGGGTTGGCAGCCGTTCGACGAGATCCGGCGGCTAAATCCAACGGCGCCTGTGATTGCGATCACTACCTTGTCCAATCAGTCTGACCACGCAGATCAAAGGGGGATCGACGCTTTCCTGGAGAAACCGTTGGACTTGCCGCTCTTGCTGGCGGTGATCAGCGACTTGCTGGCTGAGACCGAAGAGCGGCGAAGAAAACGAAGGCATGCCGGAGCGCGGTTGGAGTCGGTTCGGCTTGCGGCTTGAGCGGCGGTACCAATTCACGTCAATAGCCAGTTCGGAATGATCTCGGCATCCAGGGGCGTTGCGGGACATTGCGCGCGCCAGCGTCTCTCCGCCAGAATGCCGACCATCGCGGCGTTATCCGTGCAGAGTGCGCGATCCGCCAGCCTGAGTTTCAGGTTGTGTTGCCGGCAGGCAAGCTCGAGTCCGGCACGAAGCGCGCGATTGCAGGTGACCCCGCCGGAAGCGGTCACGCAACCGACGCCCACCCGCCGAGCCGCCTTGACCGTTTTCCCCACCAGAACATCAACGATCGCCTGCTGGACGCTGGCACACAAGTCCCGAAGCGCCTGTTCACTCTCCAGCAGGTCCGGGTGGTCACGGAGGTAATAACGCACTGAGGTCTTCAGGCCACTGAAGCTGAAATCGTCGTCGGGATCACCCAGCTTTGGCCGTGGGAAGTCGAAGGCCTGCGGATCTCCTCGTTCCGAGAGGCGGTCGATTTTGGGTCCCGCGGGGTAGGCGAGGCCCATCAATTTTCCCGCCTTATCGAAGCATTCGCCCGCGGCATCGTCCACCGTCGAGCCCAGCAGCCGATGATTCAGTTCGGATTGAACATAAACCAGCAGCGTGTGCCCGCCGCTAACGACGAGTGACACATTCGGTTCAAACTCCGAAAAAACGGCAACCGGTGGGCGGCCATGCACCCAGGCGGAGTATAAGTGAGCTTCGTGATGGTTGACGCCCAGGAACGGCCGGCGTAACACGAAGGCTACGCCTTGGGCGGCTTTCAGGCCGACGAGCAAAGCGCTGGGCAAGCCCGGTCCTTGCGTCGCGCATACAGCGGTCAGGGTACTTGGCTCAACTTTCGCCTCGCTCAACGCCGCGCGCGCCACCGGTAGAAGGTTCCGCAAGTGCTCCCGTGCCGCCAACTCCGGAACAACGCCTCCATACTCGGCATGGAGTTGGACCTGCGAGGACACCACCCAGGACAAGATGTGGTCTTCGTGAACGACCGCGGCGCTGGTCTCGTCGCAGGATGTCTCGAAGGCCAGGAGGGGCATGGAGGGCTCGCGTGGGGGGGGAATGTTTGAGCGTTAAACCGTTAAAGCGTTGAAGCGTTGAAACGTTGAAACGTTGAAGCGTTGAAGCGTTGAAGCGTTGAAGCGTTGAAGCGCACGGTGGCGGGGGACACTCCATCACTGCCTGCGAAACCAAAAGGTCTGAAGGTTCATGGCAGGCGAGTGGCGCAGATGCAGGTCATTTCATTTGGCAGCGGCGACCTTTTCAGTTTTGGCGACCTGGGTATCCGGCGCGGGCGAGCGTTGGGTGAATAGCGTGATACCTTTGAGCAGGTCCATGGCGCGTTCAAGTTGCGGGTCCCGGGCACGGGAAACGCGTTCACGGTCCTTTTCGGGGATGCTTTCAAGGCCGCCGGGGACGCGCTGGAGTTGAATATCGCGATCCTCGTCGTCGGTCATCGCGACGGAGATATCAGGCGAAATGCCCTGTTCGTGAATGACCTTGTGGCTCGGGGTGTAATATTTGGCCGTGGTCAGTCGCAAAGCCGAACCGTCATTGAGCGGCATGATGCTCTGGACCGAGCCTTTGCCGAACGTCTTCTCGCCGAGAATGATAGCCCGTTTGTAGTCCTGGAGGCAACCGGCGACGATCTCGGAGGCGCTGGCGCTGCCGAGATTCACCAGGACGACCATGGGCATGTTGTGAAGTTCGTCGCCTTTGCCGTTCGCGACCCGGCGTGAGCTTTGGGCGGGACTGCGGCCTTCCGTGGTAACGACCAGTTGACCGCGCGGCAGGAATTTCTGGCACACGTCGACCGCCTGCTCGAGCAGCCCGCCCGGGTTCCAGCGCAGATCGAGCACCAGACCCTGCATGCCCTGGTCCTTTAGTTTCCTCAGGGCCTTCTCAAGTTCGTCGCTGGTTTTCTCACCGAACTGGACCAGCCGCACATAGCCGATTTTGTTCTCGCTGAGCTGGAACTCTTTTTTGCCTTTGAGGTCTTTGACCATGTCGACGTTGATCGTGGATCGGGCCAGCTTGAACTCCTTGGTCAGGCCCGATGACGGCCGAAAAACGGTGATTCTGACTTCGGTGCCAGGTTCGCCGCGGAGGCTCTTAACGGCGTCGGGCAAGGCCATTTTGTCTGTGCTTTTGCCATCGATCCGGAGGATGCGATCTCCGGAATGGACCCCGGCTTGAAAACCAGGGCTCTCGTCCATCGGCGACACGACGGTGATGAAGTTGTCCTTCATGGAGATGACGATGCCGAGACCGCCAAAAGCGCCCTGAGTGTCGTTCTGGAGTTCTTTGTATTTGTCGGCCTCCATGAACTCGCTGTGCGGGTCGAGTGTGTTCAGCATGCCTTTGAGGGCGCCATAGACCAGCTCCTGGTAAGTGAGCTTTTGGCCGTCAACGTAATCCTTGCGAACTTTTTCCAGCACAAAAGAGAACAGTTCGAGGCTGGTATAGGGCGAGTCTTTCTCAGCGGCGTTGGCCCTGAAATAGACACTGGCGCCAATGAGGAGGTTAACGGCCAGCGCCAAGGTCACTCCCCCGTAAATCAATCTTCGTTTCATATTACTGCCGACTTCTTTTTTCGTGGGGCGGTGCTCTCATTTGCTTCCGGTCGCTGCCGGAGCCGATGACAACCGGCCGGCCCCACGATGTCCGGCCCAAAGTAAGGGGCGGCACGCCAGTTTGCAAGGAGCGGGAGAGCCGACAGGCAGACCGTAATGTTCCGGAAGGGGGGAGAGCGATTTTTGCTTCCCCTTTTGAGCACTTGACCTTATCCTGAGTATTGTGACTGCGGAAATGTTCAGACAGGAAATCGCCGAAGCGATGAAGGCCTATGGCAAATATATCGTATGTATTGACAAGGCCCCTGATGAGTTTCAGAGCACGTTGATTTCACTGTTGAACAAGGCAATCAAGGCGTACGAGAGCCGCGGACCTCAGCTCCGGCACGGCATCGCACTGGACCGGGAGATTACCGTCATCCTCAGCCAGAACGACAGCCCTCGCCCGCTTTGCGGCATTTACTTCAATCTCCACTCACCGTATCGCAAGCAGCCGCAGCCTAAGGCCGTCAAGCCGGTGCGGGAGCCGATCGGCGGCGCCACTGAAGATTAAGCAAGTCAACGAATAGTGGGCGGCCAATCTCGCGCCCTCCGAAGCAGACTTCTAATAGTTCGCCAGGTATCTGGAAAAGAGTCCTTCAGCGCGCCGGGGTCAGCCCGGCTCACTTCCATTACGAGGCGACGTTTCGCGCTGCAGATAAGCCACCAGAGGCCGGCCTGCCAGGTGAGCGGAATGAGCAGGAAAACGAAAAAGGAGAAAACGGCATTGCCAACGGGGCGGACAACGGCGAACAAAGCCATCTGGGCGAGGATCGCGAAGACATATGGAAATCCCCGGGCAAGGGCTACCGACCAGCCAACCGCAGCGGCATGGCTGCGAACCCGAAATCCGAAGAACAGGCCGAGCCAGGCGAGAGCGCCGATCGAAAGCAGGGTGCCGGTGATTTCGAGAACCAGGGAGACAGGGCTATACAGAATGGCAAAAGGGACACCAGGCGAACCACGAAGTGCCATCGGCAACATCATCACCAGCCGAAGCACAACCGGAAACAACATTACCACGGCGGGCCAAATAAGAATATGGCGCAGCGCTTTCCATTGGTCGGAAACGATGGTGCTCGCCCCAACCGGAGTGGTCAGAAGAAGTTCGAGTTGGCCTGAGTGGCGTGCGTCCATAAAGAACCGGCTGGCGGCCCAGGCGATTAACGTGCCGCTGATGGCCGAGGAAATCAGGGAAGGCAACAGGTAAAACAGATAGTTCCCGGGTCGCACCAACGAAACCGTCAGGAGAGTCCGCATGATCAGGTCGACAACCGCAGCAGCCCAAATCGAAGCGTGCATGCCTGGCTGGCGGCGGACCAGCCATTGAATAGGGGTGGTTTTGTCCGAGACAGTCTGCCACCGCCGCGGGGGCGCCGTCGGGATGTCCGACCGGCGCCAGGACGCGCGGCGTGGCGGAGCTGTCCCGGGCTCGCGCAAGCCACGGCGCAGCCGGCTGACTGCGGCAATGAGCCACAGCCAGCCAAGCGCCTGAACGCCGAGCATCGAAACCCAATACTCCCAGGCCGACCCGGCGCTGTAGTGTTTGTCGGTGGCTGAGATTAGCGCCACCAGGGGGCTGACCAGGCCGACGTATTTGAGGTCATTGGTCCAAACCCGGAAGGCCGCGGGAACCAGCACCGCCAGGAGCATTAGGGCGCCCGCGGCTTTCGCTGCCCGCGACAGCGAGCGGTGTCCGGCGGAAGCGAACAAGCCGATCACCAGCGAGTAAAACATGGTGTTGAACGAAACCAAAGCCTGCCGAAAGGCCTCACCGCCGGTGACACCGCCGGCGAGGATCGGAAGCATCAGGACAGGGGAAAAGGCCACCAACGCGCAGAGGCTGGTGAGGCCGATCGAGCCCAGTTTTCCCAGGAGCACATCAAGGAGGTTCACCCGGGTCAGCAGCAGCAAGCTCAGCGTGCCCTCCTGTTGCTCGCTGTGCATCGAGGCAACTGTCAGGAAACAAGCGCAGCAGCTCAGCATGAACGCGCCGGTGATAATAACGGCGAAGATGGTTTTTCCGACGGCGGCGGATGCGGAAAACGGCCCGATGCTGGCCAACTGGGGGAGACAAAGTAGCAGCCCAATCGCGGCGACGGCGACGCGGGTCCGGTAGGTTGCGCGGGCCCGCGCCCGGATGCCCAACTCCCGCCGTATGATTGGGAGAAACGTCATGGAGCAACCAGTCCAATGATCAAAGCCCCAGGTTGTAAGGCTTCACTTAGACTCCGGGTTTTCGACTTGAGTCCCTGGACTTACGGACCGGGAGCTATTGCGTCTCTCCCCGAGTGACGCGCATGAAGACCTCTTCGAGGCCGATTTCGTCCTCGCGTAATTCAATGAGCCTGGCGCCGCCCCGAACCAGAACCTCCGCGACAATGCTGTGGTCGGTATCATGGCTGGCAAGAGTGATCTTGATTTCGCCATCGACGTTGGCGACTTCCGTGATCTCAGGGCGGGCTTTAAGCAACTCCATTGCCTGCGCCTGGTCGCTCGAAACGCGCACCCAGACGACACGCCCCTGGGACATCTGGTCCCGGACGCCCTGCACCGGGCCGCTGTAAATCAGCTTGCCCTTTTCAATAATCGCGACGCGGTTACAGAGGGTTTGCAGCTCGCTCAGGATGTGGGAGGAGATGATGATGGTTTTGCCGAGCCGCTGGAGTTCCTGGAGGATTGCCATCATCTCGATCCGCGCGCGGGGGTCGAGACCGCTGGCCGGTTCGTCGAGCAGGAGCAGTTGCGGGTCATGGATGAGCACCCGGGCGAGCCCGAGACGCTGCTGCATGCCGCGGCTCAACGCGCCGATGAGCGAACCTTTCTTCTCACTCAGGCCGACGAGTTCGAGGACGTCATTGACGGTTTTTTCGCGTTGCGCAGTGGGGATCTTGTAGCAGGCGCCAAAGAAATCGAGGTATTCGGTCACCTCCATGTCTTTGTAGACGCCGAAAAAATCGGGCATGTAACCGATCACGTGGCGGACCGCGTCCGCGTCGCGGACGACGTCATGGCCCAGGATTTGGGCGCTGCCGGAGGAGGGGGCGAGGAAAGTGGCGAGAATGCGCAGGGTGGTGGTCTTGCCGGCGCCGTTGGAGCCGATGAACCCGAAGAGGTCTCCTTTGTGGACCAGCAGGTCAAGGCCGGACAAGGCGGCGATGTTGCCAAACAAACGCGTCAGGCCGTAAGTCTGGACGGCGGGAATGGGAGGAGCGTCAGGCATGTGTCATTGGGGTTGAACCGCCAGGCGCCACAGGGTGTGTTTCTGGCTGCGGCGGGGAGAGAATTGGTACATGGGCTTCACCGGAGCGTAATCGCCAGCCCACGCCAGCACCACCGCGCTGCCACGCCCGACGAGTTCCGACAAATCGAGTCCGGGAGGGGAGATGAAGTTGCCCTCGTAAGAATTGTGGGACATTTGGGAAAGGAATGAAGCCGCCATGCTCGAGTTGGGAAGGTCGGATAGCTGGCCGCTTTCGCTGGCCCCCAGGGCGCGCTGGCGGGAACTGACGACACCCTGGAAACCGGCGGCGTGCGTGGCGACGAAGCCCGGCAGCAGAACACCCTGGTCGCGCGGTACGGTGAAAGTGCGCGCTTCGTTCGGTTTGAGCTCACCGAGGCTGCGGATGCGGCTATCGAGCACGAGCTGAACATTCGAGAGCTTCTTATCGGTGTGGTTTTCGATCCTCACCTGCCAGCCCTGAGCGTCGGGCGTAATGCTGGCGCTCAGCGGGAGGGGGGCGCTTTGCCACCAGTCGCTGATGTAGAGCTCGCTGGTCCAGACCGGCACAAAGATCTCAGCTTTAAAACTGTCGCCGTTCTGCGTCACGGTGGACCGTTCGCCGCTTTGGCCTTGTCCCCAGAGCCCGGCGAACTCACCGCGGAGGGTGGCGTATTTCTGTTGGCTTTCGAGCGCATAACGCTGGTTGGACGGCGAGTAAACTGACGAGTAGGTGCGTCCCCGCAACTCGGCGCGGTCGCCATTTTGTAGCACGTCAACCAGGTGCAGCTCGTTCCATTCGGACTCCCCGGCGCGCAACTTGTAGCCGATCAAATAGATGATCAGGGAAAAGAGGACGACGTAGCACGGGAACGTAATCCACGTCAGCATCGGCTTGCCGATCCGTTTGAGCCACCATTGGTCAAAAGGACCGATAACCGCCAGGTAAACAATCAGCAGCAGCAAGAGCCAAAGCACCGGCAGTTTGTGCACCTGCCGGGTGTCGATCATCGCTCCGAAGATGCCGTCGCTGCTATACCCGCCTTGCTGTCGGAGATCCTTCGTGAGATACAACACGGCGGGAACCTCCGCGACTTTCGCCCAGAACATGTCCAGGTTTTTCCACGAGCGCACCGGCTCCCGTTCGGGGCTGAACAACAGCGCGGTGACCCGGCCGCGGCCGCGTTGAGTGGTAATGATCAGCGGCAACTCTTCGGCCGTGACCTCGACCGTGCCCTCCCGCACGGTCCCCACGGCTACTTGCATCGGGGCCGACTCGAAGTCCGAATCCGCCGGCAGTTTCCCGAAGTAATCGGAGACTTCCTCCGGCTGGACGCTGGGTCCCGCGGCC
>DATDCV010000182.1:0-4786 GCA_036524155.1 Verrucomicrobiia bacterium | reverse complement strand
GCGCCGGTTTTCAACCGGCTTATGGCGTCCTTGGTTTTCGCGTGCGGAGCTCCTTGGCCGAAACCAGGGGTGGTTGGGTGGTTTAAGCCGGTTGAAAACCGGCGCTCCGCCCGGCAAGATGGAGGGAATGCCTCCGTTTATCGTTTCCTGGCCGATCGCGCTTCTTGCTTAAGCTAAACTTAAACCTTTTCTCCCGCCCTGGTGACGCTTGACTTGAAAAGGCGGCTGGCAACAATTGGAGTTGTTGTATGCCGCAGAAGCGTTGTGACCGGGTGCGAAAGCTCTCCCGTAAAGCAGTTCGGGATTTAGACACCAAAATCAGTTTTCTGGAAGGAGTCGTCCGCCGCGATCCCGGGTTTGTGGAGGCGCTGCAGACCCTGGGCGACCATTACAGCGATTGCGGGCGATATGAGGAAAGCCTGACGGTCGACCAGAAGCTGTCCGAGCTCGCCCCGCGCGACCCTTTGGTCTTTTACAACCTGGCGTGCAGCTACTCGCTCAACCGCAAATACACCCTCGCCGCCTCCGCCCTCAACCAGGCCCTCCTGCTGGGCTACCGCGATTTCAAGTGGCTGGTGAACGACCCGGACCTCGACAACCTTCGCAAACACCCTGCCTTCCGGGGCATCGAGGAACGGATCCGGAGAATGAAGATCAAAATCACCTGACGGCCGGCAGTCGCGGCTGCAATGCAAGTCCGCCCCCGGGCAGATACTTCCAACTTCCTCCTCCGCCGGCTCGCCCTTAAGCTGGTCCCATGAACGTCAATGTTCGAGGCCGGTCGCTGCCTTATCGCACGGTAGCTTTTGATGCGGAAACCAATGCGGTTCTCCTCATCGAACAGCGGCTGCTGCCCCACGAGTTCAACATCGTCGAGGCCCGCGAATTTCCGGATACCGCTCGCGCGATCAAGGACATGGTAGTGCGCGGAGCGGGTGCGATTGGCGCGACCGCCGCCTACGGCCTGGCGCAGGGTGCCCGCGCCTTTCGCGGCGATAGCCTCGACCGGTTCGAACGTCACCTGGCGGGGGTTTACGATACGCTAAAACGCGCTCGACCCACCGCCGTCGACCCCGTCAACGCGATGGACCAGGTGCGGGCGGCGCTGAAACGGGGCCAAACCGTTGAGGAACGCCAGGTCCTGGCGCTGGCCGCCGCGGAAGAATTCGCCAACGAAGACGTTCGACACTGCCGCCAGATCGGGCGGCACGGCGCAAAGCTGATCCGGTCGGGCATGAAGATTCTGACCCACTGCAACGCCGGTTGGCTGGCGTTTGTGGATTTTGGCAGCGCGACGGCGCCCCTCTACGTGGCCCAGGAACAAGGAAAGAAGTTTCATGTTTTCTGCGACGAAACCCGGCCTCGTTGCCAGGGCGCAACTCTCACCGCCTGGGAACTGTCGCAGCAAGGTATCCCCCACTCGGTTATCGCCGATAACGCCGCCGGGCACCTCATGCAACGCGGCCAAATCGACCTGGTGGTCGTTGGCAGCGACCGTACCCTGGGCCGCACCGGCGAAGTCGCCAACAAGATCGGCACCTACACCAAGGCCGTACTGGCGCACCGACACAAAATTCCGTTCTACGTCGCGATACCCCTTTCGACCATCGACTGGACTTTGCGCTCAGGCATGAAGATCCCCATTGAACAGCGCGACGAATCCGAAGTGCTCGGGGCGTGGGGAATCGCTCAAAATCCAAAACCGGGACGGCGGGCTTACGTGCGGATCGCCAACCCTTCCAGCGGGGCGTTCAACCCGGGTTTTGATGTCACCCCTCCGGAGTTGATCACGGGGATCATCACTCCGGTTGGCATCTTCAGGCCGCGCGAATTATGGTCGCACCGCCGCGAGCTTGGGTTTATTCGATAGGCAAACCTGTTTGCCCCGGCGCGCGGACTTCAGTCCGCAGCAAGACACGACAGGCAAATGTCTTCCAAAAACCGAAGCCGACAATGCTGCTGAAACGCACCGCGGAGTCATGCCCCGAATAAGGGTCCTCGTCACCTGAATCCAAAGCATTCCCATTGTCGCTGATTGCTGCGGACTGAAGTCCGCGCGCCGAGGCGCGGGTTGCCGGGCGCGCGGTTAGTAGATTAAGAAAGGTCGGCGGATTTCAGCCCAGGTCCGTTCATCGGTCAGCAACCGTTTCTCGAAATCACCCGCCTCGGCGGAGGGATTGTCCACCCATTCCCGCAGGAATGTGCCGCCGCTCAGCAGGTCGATCGCCAGCCGTCCGGTCTCATACTCATAGTCCAACCGGTGCCAAAGTTGGTAATCGGGATGCTCCAGCCGAATCGCTTTCAGCAACAACGCGCCCAGGCGGTAAGGACGAAAACGTTCCGGCCGGTAACCGGCAAAGTCGGTGTGAATCTGCACGCCGCCGCACAGTTCGCCCTTATGCTTTTGGAACGTCGGCGCGAAGAAACAGCGGCGGAGCAGGCAGCCCTCGAGCCAGGCCGGGGCGAACGCCTGTGCCCGCCGCAACAGCCGCGCGAAGTCCAGGCCGGGCGCGCCGACAACCTCCAGTGAGTTGGTCGTTCCCCTCCCCTCCGACAGCGTCGTGCCCTCGAACAAAACCGTTCCGGGAAAACACCGCGTCATGTTAGGGCTGGAAGCGTTCGGGCTGGGATTCACCCACGGCAGGTCGAGCAGCGGCCAACCATAGCCCGGCGGCGACGCCGGGTGATACTCTTCCATCGCCACGACCCGCAACTCGACGTCGAGTTTCTGCCGCGCCACGTACCACCGCGCGAACTCGCCCAACGTGAGCCCATGGCGCATGATCAACGGGCCCACGCCAACGAAACTCTCCCACCCCGGTTCGAGAATGGTGCCCTCGATGGGCCGGCCTGCCGGGTTCGGCCGGTCGAGCACCCAAACGCTTTTCCCCGCCGCGGCCCCGGCCTCCAGCACGTACGCCAGCGTGGTGACAAATGTGTAAATGCGCGTGCCGATATCCTGCAAATCCACCAGCACCACGTCGAATGTGTCCAGCATTTCCGGCGTCGGCCGGCGCACTTTGCCGTACAAGCTAAACACCGGCACTTTCAGGACCGGATCGATGAAGTCATCCGACTCGATCATGTTGTCCTGCTTGTCGCCGCGCATGCCATGCTGGGGGCCCAGCGCGGCGGTGAGCTGAAAGTCCGAACAACCGGCCAACGCGTCCAGGGTGTGCCGGCCGTCGCCCGTAACCGAGGCGGGATGGCCCAGCAACGCCACGCGGCGTCCCTGTAAGGCGCCGCGCAGGTGCGCGTCTTCCAGGAGTTGGTCAATCCCGAGCTTCATGGTTTGCGAGGGGAATGCTGGCACACATAGGCGGTCTGGGCGAGGAAACAACGATTCCTTCCGTGAACACGCCGGCGGAAGAACGAAGGGGCCTCCTCTCCCCAGCCCTCCCCGCCAATCCGCGGATTGGCGGGGGAGAGGGAGATACCAAGCCGTACAATGTAACAACTGAAGGCCGTGTCGTGTCCCCCTCTCCGCCTCTGGGGGAGAGGGGATAGGGGAGAGGTGGCACTTGGCTGGCGAGGTGTCCAAATGCCGATGCTTGGCTCAAAGCGAATATACAGGTTCTCCGGAAACCTCGCTCAGGGACGTGAAACCGCCTCGTGCCCATAAACCCGGCCGTGGAACAACGGAAGGGCCTCCTATCCCCAGCCCTCTCCTCCCGAGGAGGTGAGGGAGTCCGATGCGCGTCATTCTGGCGTGGGGAATTCTCTCTCCCTGCGATTCCTGCCGAGGAGGAGACAAAATCAAGCACTGCCGGTTCGACGCCCGTCACCGCAGCAAAAACCGCCGGTGCGTGCCGAAGACCCCGCGCAGCGCCAGTGACATTTCGTCCTGCAGACCTTGCAGTTGGCGATAGACGCCGGCGTTTCCCGCGTTGGGTTGGGCGGTTTCCGCTTTGTTGATTTCGACGAATTCGTCCGTGACGTCGCTGATGGAGACTTTCTCCCCTTGTTCCCGCCGCCAGCACCACAGGGCCTGCAAAGCGGCGCCATAAGCCGCACCTTCGCCGACTTTGAGCGTGACCACTTCGGCATTGAAGATGTCGGCCATGATCTGCCGCCAGACCTTGGATTTGGCGCCGCCGCCCGTCGCCCGGATTTGGGTGGGTTTCACTCCCAATTCCACCAGGCGCCGCAGGCCATAATTCATTCCCAGGGTCACCCCCTCCATCGCCGCGCGGGCAAAGTGGGCGGCCTCGAATGTCTTGTGGTTCACCCCGAACCAGACGCCCGTGCCGTTCGGCACGTTCGGGGTGCGTTCGCCTTCGAAATACGGCAGCAACAACAGGCCGTTCGACCCCGCCGGCACTCGGGCCGATTCGGCGGCGAATTTTTCGTGCGACCACCCGAAATCGTCGCGGACCATTTCGGTGGCGACGGTGACATTCATCGTGCAGAGGAGCGGCAACCAGCGGTTGGTCGAATCACAGAACGCGGCAATCTCTCCCTGGGGGTCGACGACGGGCTTGTCAGCGCAGGCGTAGATGGTGCCGCTGGTGCCGAAGCTGGCGGTGATGACGCCGGGGCGCGTGTTGCCGGTGCCGACGGCGCCCATCATGTTGTCGCCGCCGCCCGCGCTCACCAGCACGCCGGCGTTCAGGTCAAGTTGTTTGGCGGTTGCGGCCAGCAGTGTTCCGGCCGGTTTGTCGCTCGAGATCAGCGGGGGCAGCTTCGCCGCCAGCTCGGCATCAATGGCCGCCACCACCGCGCGCGACCATTTGCGTTTGCGCACGTCCAACAGCGCGGTGCCGCTGGCGTCGCCATACTCCATCAC
>DATDCV010000181.1:0-4707 GCA_036524155.1 Verrucomicrobiia bacterium | reverse complement strand
GTCCATCATCTTCGGATTGGGCAGATTGAGGCTCGCCATCAGCGCGACGTAGTCGTCGACCGATTTCACCTGTAGCCGCGGATTGTAGCGCTTCTCCTCGCCGATGGTGGAGACGGTGTCGCCCTTGTAGTCGTGCGCGGGAAACACCAGCGTCTCGTCCGGCAGGCGCAGCAGCTTGCCGAACAGCGAGTCATATTGCGCGCGCGCATCGCCGTTCTGGAAATCGGTGCGGCCGGTGCCACGGATCAGCAGCGTGTCGCCGGTGAAGACCCGATCGTCCATCCGGAAGCTGTAGGAATCGTCGGTGCACCGCGGTAAACAGCGCCAGGAATGCGCTCAACGCCACCCAACCCAGTGCCGGACCGAACGGAATCCCTTGCCAGCGGTAGGGAATCAGCAGCAACCAGTAGAGCATGCTCAGGTAATGAGCCAAGCCGGCCAGGTAGCCGATGCGGAAAGCCTCCGCGCCGGTCTTGCCCAATGCTGCGGCAACCACCAGGCCCGGCGCGATCCAGGCCAGGCCGGCAATTCCGATTTGGGGAAAGGCGCACGTCCACAAAAGTCCGGCCAGGATCGCCAGGAGAAAACGACTGCGGAAGACTGGATGCGCCCAAAGAATTTTCACCGCGCGCAGCTTGCCTCAAAAACCCTGAAAGGCAAGAGTCGGCGGGGCCGGGCCTTTTCCGCTTGCCTGCAAACAAGCAAATCGCTTTGCTTCTGGCGGCAAGCCTAAATTATGAAAAAACTTAACGTCGGTCTCATCGGTTGCGGCTTCATGGGCCGGACACACTCGAACGCGTCGCGCAGGGTCAATAACTTCTTCGAGCTTGAATATCAGCCCGTGCTCAAAGCGGTGTGTGATATTGACCCCGCCAGGGCGAGCGCTTTCGCGGCCAAATGGGGTTACGAATCCTATGAAACGGACTGGCGCAAACTGGTGACCCGGAAGGACATTGACCTGGTTGACATCACGGTGCCGAACGATATGCACCAGGAAGTCGCGGTCGCGGCGGCGAAGGCAGGCAAGATGATCCTGTGCGAGAAGCCGCTGGCGAGAAACCCGGCAGAGGGGTTGAAGATGGTTCAGGCCGTCGAGAAGGCCGGGGTGCCGAACCTGGTTTCCTATAACTACCGCCGGATCCCGGCGGTCACACTCGCCAAGCAGCTAATCGACGAGGGCCGGCTCGGACGCATCTTTCACTACCGGGCGAAGTTTCTGCAGGACTGGACAATATCGAAGGACCTGCCGCAGGGCGGGCCGGCGTTATGGCGGCTGGATGTCAAAGTGGCCGGGAGCGGCGTGACGGGCGACCTGCTGGCGCATTGTATCGACACGGCGGTTTGGCTCAATGGTTCGATGGACAAGGTCAGCGCCATGACGGAGACCTTCATCAAGGAGCGGAAGCACAACCTGACGGGCAAAGTCGAGAAAGTGGGCATCGATGACGCCTGCGCGTTCCTGGGCCGTTTCAAAAACGGATCGCTGGCGACCTTTGAATCGACCCGCTACGCGCGCGGGCACAAAGCTTTGTACACGTTCGAAATCAACGGCGAACATGCGTCGATCTTCTGGGACCTGCACGATTTGCACCGGCTTCAGTACTTTGATCATCGCGACGAGGGACGGGTTCGTGGCTGGCGGAATGTTCACGTGACCGACGGCGATCATCCGTACATGGGCAAGTGGTGGGTGCCTGGCCTGCAGATTGGCTATGAGCACAGCTTCGTTCACCAACTCGCGGACTTCCTCGAAGGGCTCGCCAAGGGCAAACCGGCCAGCCCGACCTTCCGGGACGCGCTTGAGACGCAGTACGTCTGTGACACGGTGCTCAAATCTGCCAAAACCGGCCGCTGGGAGAAAGTGCCTCATTCGTAGCGCGGGACGCAGGGCTTAGCAGGAACTAATCTGTTTACGGCAGGAGATTCCTGCTGGCAAACTGGGGGGCATGCGGCTATGCCCTTGCTTTCGATTATGGTTTCTGTTCCCGATATTCGTCCCAGCTCTCGCTTTCCCCGCCGCCGATTTTCGATTGCCGGATCCGCTCGACCTGCAAACGGGCGAGAAGGTGACCTCCGCGAGTGCCTGGACAACCCAGCGTCGCGCTGAAATCCTGGAGCTCTTTCGTTCAAACGTGTACGGCCGTGCGCCGGTAGCGCGCCCCGCGGGCCTGGAGTTCAAGGTTACCGAGCTCTCCACCAACGCAATGGACGAAAAAGCAACGCGTAAGCAGGTGAAAATCTCCTTCACTGGGCCCGGTGGTGAAGGAGCCATTAACCTGATTCTGTTCGTGCCGAATGGTCCTGCCAAACCCGTTGCGTGTTTTCTGCTGATCTGCAACCGGGGCACTGAGAACATTGATCCCACACGGACGAAAAAGAGCCCGTTCTGGCCCGCGGAGCAGATTGTCGCTCGCGGTTATGCCGCTGCCGCTTTCTACAATGGCGATGTGGCGCCCGATAAGTACGACGGTTTCACCAGCGGCGCACACCGCATTTTCCCAGCTCCAGGCGGCCGGAGTCCCGATTCATGGGGAACCATCGCGGCCTGGGCCTGGGGCGCCAGCCGCGCGATGGATTACCTGGAGACAGACACTGACATTGACTCCCGCCAGGTGGCCGTGGTCGGCCATTCCCGTGGTGGCAAGACCGCTCTCTGGGCGGGAGCTGAGGACGAGCGCTTCGCGATGGTGATAAGCAACGAATCCGGCAGCACCGGCGCGGCCCTGGCGCGCGGCAAGCAGGGGGAGCGTATCGCTGACATCAACAAGGGCTTTCCTCACTGGTTTTGCGACAATTACAAGCGCTACAACAGCCGCGAGGAGGCGCTGCCGGTTGACCAGCACATGCTCGCAGCGCTCATCGCTCCTCGCCTCCTCTATATCGCAAGTGCGACTCAGGACCTATGGTCCGACCCCGCTAACGAATTTCTCGCCGCGGTGCACGCCGGCCCCGTTTACCGGCTGTTTGGACTAGAGGGGTTAAGCACGACAATTATGCCCGCGCCCGAATCTCCGCTGCACGACGGCCAGATCGGTTATCATCTTCGCTCGGGGAAACATGACCTGACTGAGTACGATTGGGGCCGCTTCATGGACTTTGCCGACCAGCACCTTGCCGCCTCATCCGCCGCTGCTAACAGTCAGGAGTCGGGCTGGCCTGCCTCACCCCGGGAGGCTCGGCTCTGGACATACTGGTGGTGGATGGGCAGTGCGGTGGACGAAACCAACCTGACGCGCGAGCTGCAGCGCTACCACGACGCGGGCATGGGCGGCGTCCATATCATTCCGATTTACGGCGCGAAAGGCTACGAGGAGAGGTTCATTGACTACCTCAGCCCGCGGTGGATGGCGATGCTGGATTACACGGTCCGAGAAGCGGGCCGATTGGGGTTGGGGGTCGATATGACGACAGGTTCGGGCTGGTGTTTCGGAGGACCGCGCGTGACGGATCAGGACGCGAACGCCTCCGTCGTTGCTAAAACATTTGAGGTGGCGGCCGGGGGGAAGGTGGAGGAAAAGGTAAATCCCAAAGGCACTCAAGCCGTGGTAGCGTTTTCAGGTGACGGCAAGATCCTCGAGCTCACGGACCGACTCACACCCGAGGGTTTGTTGGATTGGTCGCCGTCCCAGGAATCGTGGCGCGTTTACGTGATAACACAGAAGCCTTCCGGCCAGAAAGTGAAGCGGGCCGGGCCGGGCGGCCAGGGCCATATGCTCAACCTGATCTATCCCGAGGCGATGCGCCATTTTCTGTCCTGGTTTGATGAGGCGTTGGCCGGGTACACCGGCGCCCTGCCACGCGCAGTTTACCATGACTCCTATGAATACCGGTCCGACTGGTCGCCGGACTTTTTCGCGGCCTTCGAGCACCGTCGCGGTTACCGGCTCCAGCGCGAGCTGCCCGCCCTTTTTGGGTCCTTGACCAACGACCTTGACCGCGTCGCCCGAGTGAAATCCGACTATCGGGAGACCGTTTCCGACGTGATGGCGGAGGAGAGTCTGCCGGCGTGGGCGCAATGGGCTCGCCAGCGCGGCTTGCGGACGCGCAACGAAGCCCATGGTTCGCCCGGCAACTGGCTCGACCTGTACGCGGCGGCCGACATTCCTGAAACGGAAATGTTCCACAAGGACCGCAACAAGCTGATCTCCAAGTTCGCTTCTTCGGCGGCGCATGTGGCCGGGAAGAATCTCGTGGCTGCCGAGACAGGCACCTGGCTAAAAGAGCATTTCACCGAAACGCTCGCCGACATGAAGTATCTGGTTGACGACCTGTTTCTCTCGGGGGTGAACCATGTTTTTTACCATGGCACCTGCTATTCGCCCGATGAAGCCGGCTGGCCGGGCTGGCTTTTCTACGCTTCTTTCGAAATGAACCCCCGCAATTCCATCTGGCGTGATGTGCCTGCCCTGAACGCTTACGTGACGCGGTGCCAGTCGGTGCTCCAGGCCGGCCGGCCCGACAGCGATATTCTTCTCTACTGGCCCATTTACGATCTTTGGCACAACCCCGCCGGCCTGGTCCGCAACCTGACCGTGCATGCGCGGGACTGGTTCGAGGAACAGCCGATTGGCAAAGCTGCCGAACAGCTTTGGAACCGCGGCTATGCCTTCGATTATGCGTCCGACCGCCAATTGGCCGCCGCGCGGGCCGTTACTGGAAAAGTCCGGGTCCCGGGAGGTGATTACAGTGCAATTCTGGTGCCTCGGA
>DATDCV010000180.1:0-1638 GCA_036524155.1 Verrucomicrobiia bacterium | reverse complement strand
GCCCTCGCGGGCTTCTTTGCCGGCCTTGCTGGTGGCGGTAGCCTGGCCCTTCTTGCGCAGGATCTCCACCGCCAGGTTCAGGTCCCCTTTGGATTCGGTCAGCGCCTTTTTGCAGTCCATCATCCCGGCGTTGGTCATTTCGCGAAGCTTGCCAACGGCAGCAGCAGTGATTTCAGCCATGTGTGATAAAATGAATCGGTTAAGGTTGAAGGTTGAGCGCCCGGCCTCAAGCTGCCGGTTGCGCGACAGCCGCGGCGGCCGGAGCTTCGGCGACGGCCGGGGCGGGGGCCGCCTCCGGCGTCGCGGCGGCAGCGGCAGCAGCAGCCGCGGCCTCTTCGGCCGTCTTGCGCCGTGCGTACTTGGCTTCGTATTCCGCCTGGGCCTGCGTGATCACCTGCCCGATGGTTGCCAGGATGAGCCGCACCGACCGGATCGCGTCGTCGTTGCCCGCCACGGGGAAGTCCACCAGGTCCGGATCGCAATTGGTGTCCACGATCGCCACGACCGGGATTTTGAGCCGGCGCGCTTCCGCCACCGCGTTGTGCTCCCGCTTGATGTCCACCACGAACATCGCCCCGGCCGGCTTGTCCATGCCCCGGATGCCGTCGAAAAACTTGACCAGGCGGGCCGCTTCACGGCGGATGACCGACTGCTCCTGCTTAACGTAATTGTTGATCGAGCCGTCCGCCTCCATCTTCTCGATTTGCTTCAGCCGCGCGATGGAACGCTTGATGGTGGCAAAATTCGTGAGCGTTCCGCCCAGCCAGCGTTCGGTCACGTAAAACTGGCCGCATTCTTTGGCGGTTTCCTTGACCGCCTGCTGGGCCTGCTTCTTGGTGCCCACAAACAGCACCTTGCCCCCTTTGCGCACCGTGTCGCTCAGGAAGTTGTGCGCCGCCTCCAGTTGGTTCAGCGTCTTGCTCAGGTCGATGATATGGATGCCGTTGCGCGCGTCGAAGATGAACGGCTTCATCTTGGGGTTCCAACGCTTGGTTTGGTGCCCGAAATGCACGCCCGCATCCAACAATTCCTTTACGCCAATATTAATCACAATTTTCCTTTGGTTAGCAATCCGTCCTTCGAGGACGAACCATCCCGCGGAACACGGGATTCAGGTCTGATGTTATTGTGGCCACCCACCCCAACCGGAGCGGGAAATTAAGGCCGTTCTGCCCTCTGCTTTCGCAAAAGGGCCTGTTACACTAGCAGACCCGCTCCCGGCGGCAATATCTTTTTTTGGCCTCCTCACGTCGGGGTGTGGCCGTCCCCGGCCACAGCAATGTCCGCAAATCCGAGCGCTCCCGCCAGGTCAACCCGCCTCCTGCCGACAGGGCGTTGCTGTGCCCGGGACGGGCACTCTCCGGGGCAGCGCCGGGACACGCCCTCACTGGCCGCGGACGCGGTAAAAGGCTCTCTGGCCTGCCGGCGTAAACGTCACGCTGCGATTTGTCGTCGGCGCGCCCAGCGGCAGCCAGCCGGACGTCACCAGGTTGGTGGTGGATTCCACCTGGTACGGCGCCACACCGCCGCTCCAGCTCAGCGTCACACTGTTGTCCTGCGCGATCGTAACCCGGATCGGGCTCGGCGCGCTCACCACCAGGGCGGCCGGGGCGCTGGTCACGCTGCCCACCAGGTTGG
>DATDCV010000179.1:0-2220 GCA_036524155.1 Verrucomicrobiia bacterium | reverse complement strand
GAGGATCTCCTGATCCTCTGCGAGCACGAGCCCGTCGTCACCCTGGGGAAGAATGCCCCGCTTTCGGGATTGCGGGTTTCGGAGGAGGAACTCGCCCGCCGGGGCGTGGCGCTCCACCGCGTCGAGCGGGGGGGCGAGGCCACCTTTCACGGGCCCGGCCAGGTGGTGGGCTATCCGGTGCTCAAACTCCGGGACCACGGAATCGGCGTCAAGGAATACGTGCTCCGCCTGGAAGAGGTGATGATCCGCGCGGCAGCCGGTTTCGGTGTCGCGGCCGGGCGGCGGCCGGGAACGCCGGGTGTCTTCACGGAAGGCGGCAAGCTCGGCGCGGTGGGCGTCGCGGTTCGGGCGGGAGTGACGTTCCACGGATTCGCCTTCAACGCGGCCCCGGACCTCTCCTTCTATTCCCTCATCATCCCCTGCGGCATGGCCGACGTGGCGCCCGTCTCGATCGAATCCCTCACGGGATGCGCCCCTTCCCTCGCTGCGGTGCGGTCGGAACTGGCGAGCGCCTTCGAACAGGTTTTCTAAACTGGCGAGCTGGGGTCAGGCCTTGCATTTTAACATTTTCCGCAATTGCGATAATGAGGCGGCTTGGAAATGTTAAAATGCAAGGCCTCGTATCTTTGACCTGGAAGAATCAAGTCCTCCAAGATGCAACAAACCAAAGCGGGTGAGGTGACGCCGTGCAAGGCCTGCGGCGCAAAGCCCGGGGGTCAGATTCGCGCCCTCGCCCGTACTTGTCCGCCAGACCGAACGGTATCTTAGGCCGCCATGAGCCTGCATCGACGAGGTTGGTCGGGACAAGACCCCAGGAGGATGAGGCATGTCCAAGGCATTTGTCGGTATCGACGTTTCAAAGCGAAAGCTTGATGTGGCCCTTTTGTGCGGGGGCAAGATCAAGCACAAGACAGCCCCCAACACCCCTGAGGGATTCGAGGAGCTTTCCGGCTGGCTCGCCCGCAACAACGCCCAAGGCGCCCACGTCTGCATGGAGGCCACCAGCACCTACGGCGAGCCGGTGGCGACGTTCCTCTTCGACCGGGGCTTCACGGTGAGCATGGTCAACCCTTCGCGCATCAAGGGGTTCGCGCAGTCGGAGCTCTCGCGCACCAAGACCGACAAGAGCGACGCCGCGCTGATCGCTCGGTTCTGCGAGGCCCTTGGCCCCAGCACGTGGGCTCCCGATCCTCCGGAGGTTCGGGAGCTTCGCGCACTGGTCCGGCGGCTCGACGCGCTCATCGGGATGCGCGGCCAGGAGGCCAACCGCCTGGAAGGCGCCGAGGAAGTGGTCGCGGGCCGCATCCGTGAGCACCTGGAGTACCTCGACGCCGAAATCAAGCGCATCAGAGAGACGATCGACGATCGTATCGACCGGACGCCGAGCCTTCGCGACAAGCGCGAGCTTCTGGAGTCGATCCCCGGCATCGGCCCCGCCACCGTGGGGCTCATCCTGGCAGAGTTCGGCGACGTCGCGCGCTTCGAGAGCGCCAAGCACCTGGCGGCGTTCGTCGGCATCTCGCCCCGCAGATTCGAGTCGGGCAGTTCGGTCAAAGGGCGCACTCGGATGAGCAAGATCGGAAACGCGCGCATCCGGAAAGCGCTCTTTATGCCCGCGCTGGTGGCGTTGCGGCACAACGAGGCTTTCATCGTCTTCCGGCAACGGCTTCTGGATGCCGGAAAAGCCAAAATGCTCATCGTGGGCGCGGCCATGCGCAAGCTTATTCACGTGATTTACGGCGTTCTGAAGTCGGGACGCCCCTTCAACGCAAAATTGGCCATGGGGACTTGACGGTCAAGACGGTATCTGACCCCACTGCGTTCCCGATGTTGTACCCTCATTCCCTGAATAAGATGCTGATATTATTATAATCTTTTGGCTCCCAGAAATATTGCTTTGTTTCGCCTTTAATTGTTACGTCTAGGCGAGCTTTTAATCGATCCTCAGGGACTTCATCTATTGTAGCAACGCCTAGCTCCTCACCATTACTTTTCAAGAAGACAATCCCATACCCAGCGCGTGTTTTCCCAAGAACATCCCGTAAACCCTCCATTTCCTTAGCTTCTGTATCAGCAGTTTGTGCATTTTTAACTGACAGAAAGGCTTTAGCAATTACATCTTGTTGGGCTTGGCACGAACTGGTGCCAAACAAAATCATACAGATTGTCAGCGCACTAAATAATATTCTGGTCATTCCCAGAGCCCCACGAACCGCTTGG
>DATDCV010000178.1:0-36805 GCA_036524155.1 Verrucomicrobiia bacterium | reverse complement strand
GTGATCTCCTCGATCAAACGGCTGCGTAAGGGTGTCATAGGTGCTGCCACACTAGCCAGCCCACCACCCAGATGAAGAAAAACTCGACAACCCACCCTACCGCCGAAGGGCCTGCCCTGCCGCGAAGCGGTTTAGTTCAACAGTATGTTTGGGACAAAGTCATAGAGCAAAGACAAAGATGTACGGTGAGGGCAGGTTCATGGCGGCATGATGGCTGCTTAACGATATAGTGTCAAGGTTAAGGTTCGGTGTGGAGTATTTCGGATGGTAGGGGGAAGCACGGCGGGGTTGATGTTTGTCTTTGCACTGTTAGGGACAAAGTTGTAAAACGGCAAAGTGATGGAAGCGCACCAATCGGCTGGCGGGCAGCATTTTCCTACGGTTCCGGCGGTGATCTTCGCGCACTGGCGAGAGGCGCTTAACGGGTCAAGGCTGGCGGAGCGGGTGCGGGCCGGGTATGCGCTGGCGGTAGATAATTACCTGGAGTATTGCCGGCGCAATGGGCTGAGCGTGACGTTTGAGAGCGCGCGGGCCTACCTGGCGGATGTGGAACGACGGGGGTTGGCGCGAAACCCGGAACTGTGGCGCGAGGGGCTGCGGTGGTTTTTCCGGGAGGGAAAACGGACTTCCGGGTTGCAGCCGGAAGGAGTACCGAGCCTGGGGCATGCCGACACCGGCCGGACGGCCTGGGAACGGCGGCTGATTGAGCGGCTGCGGTTGAATCATTACTCGTGGCGGACGGAGCAAACGTATCGGGAATGGGCGTGGCGTTTGCACCAGTTCATGGGGGGCAAAGGCGTGGAAGAAGCCACCGGCGAGGACGTCAAGGCGTTCTTGAGCCGGCTGGCGGTGAAGGGGCGCGTGAGCGTGGCCACGCAAAAGCAGGCGCTCAACGCGCTGGTGTTCCTGTTCCGCGAAGCGCTGGCCCAGGACCTCGGGGACCTCAGCGGTTACGAGGTGTCGCGGCGGGGACCGCGGGTGCCGACGGTGCTGACGCGGGCGGAGTGCGGGCGGCTCTTTGCGAAGCTGGAAGGCACGACCCGGCTGATGGCGGAGCTGATGTACGGCAGCGGCTTGCGGTTGACCGAGCTGCTGCGGCTGCGGATTAAGGACGTGGACCTGGACCGGCAGCAACTGTTCGTGCGTTCAGGCAAAGGGGATAAGGACCGCGTGACGGTGTTGCCCGAGAAACTAGTAGACCGGCTGCGGGAGCATCGGGACCGCCTGCGCGGCCTGCATGAGCAGGACCGTGGGGCCGGCCTGGCGGGGGTGTGGATTCCCGAAGCGCTGGAACGGAAATATCCCGGCGCCGGTGTGGCCTGGGAATGGTTCTGGTTTTTTCCTTCGCGCCAGCTCATGCGCGACCCGCACTCGGGCTTGCAGCGGCGGCATCATGTGCTCGACGCCACGTTCCAGCACGCGATCCGCGAGGCCTCACGGGCGGCGCGGCTCGACAAACGGGTCACCCCGCACACGCTGCGCCATAGCTTCGCGACGCACCTGCTGGACGCCGGCAGCGATATCCGGACGGTGCAGGACCTGCTGGGCCACGCGGATGTCGCCACCACGCAGATCTACACCCACGTGATGAACCGCCCCGGGCTGGGGGTGACCAGTCCATACGACCAATTGTAGCAGCACCAACGAATCAGCACCGAAGGTCAGGGCTGTGGCCAAAGTCGTAGCGCAGATTTGTAATCTGCCGTATCGCGGGTTTGTAACCTGCAGGGCGCCCAGCAGCTCCGGCGCTCTGCCGATTGAAAATCGGCGATACGGCAGATTACAAATCTGCGCTACAGGACAGGGGTTTATGGCGCCTTTCTCACGGGCCGTGCACCGAAGGTATTTTAGCCGAAATTGGCGTTGTCAGATCCGCTCAGGGCCCCTATTCTGAGTGGGTCCAGCCCTGTTTATGATCGCTTGAAGAGGCTTCATGATTATTGCGCTCCAGAACCACACACCCACCAGTACTATGAAAACCATCACCTTAACGGTCCTCCTGACAGCCCTGATTCGGTTTGGCTCCGACTCAGTCTTTGGCGCGTCCATCGGCGCGAATTTTCTCGGGGATGGTGCGGGCGAGACGGCGCTGAGTGCAGCCGACTCGGCGGGGGTAGTCGCGCAGCTTAATTGGAACAACATCAACAGTGTGGCGACCGGGAACGTGGGCATTTCGGAGCCGTTGATGGACGCCTCAGGCAACGTCACGGGGGTGCTGCTCCAGTTCGAAGCGAATGACGCGTGGAACGCCGACGGCCCGACCGCCACCCCGGACGAGAAGTTGATGAAAGGCGTGATCAAGCAAGGCACCATCGGCACGAGCATGACGCTGACGTTCACGAACCTGGCCGCGGCCACGTACGACGTTTACGTGTACGGCGACGTCAACGGGGGGCCGGTGGATTTGGACGTGAGTATCGGGAGCACGACGAATTACTGGACGGAGCCGGCGTACTTTGATGCGGCGGCAGGATTCATGGCGGCGGCCAGCAGCGATCCGTTTGCGCGAGCCGGCGGGAACTACGCCAAGTTCAGCGGCGTGACGCCCGTGGACGGCGCGATCACCGTGCACGCGACGTATCTGGCCGGCAGCGATGGGTTGGGCATTGCGGCGCTGCAACTGGTCACCGCGGGCAGTTTTCCGACCAATACCACGCCGGTGGCGATCACGGTTCAGCCGCAGCCGCAGTTGGCGGCTCCGGGCGGCACCGCGACGTTCTCGGTCGTGGCGAGCGGGCCGGGCGCCGGTTACCAGTGGCTGAAAGAGGGCGCGCCGATTTCGGGCGCCACCCGCAGCAGTTACAGCACGGCACCGCTGGCGCTGAGCGATGACGGCGCAAAATACAAGGTCACCGTCCGCAACAACGTCAATTCGGTGACGAGTGACGAGGTCCGCTTGACCGTGATGAACGACCCGGGCACGCGGGTCGCCTCGATTGGCGCGAATTTTCTCGGAAGCGCCGGCACGCCAACCGATGTGTTGCAGTGGCAATTGGCGCCGGCCGACCTGGCGGGCGTGGTGCCGCGGGGCAATTGGAACAATGTTAATTTCGGCGACGGCGACTGGGGGAACTTCGGCGGCGTCAAAGTTGGCGTATCCGGCAGTCTGCTGGATAGCGCGGGCCAGCTAAGCTCGGCGCAGATTCAAGTCCAGTGCAATGACGCGTGGAACGCCGATGGCGCCGCCGACACGCCGAATGGCAAGCTGATGAAAGGCATCCTGAAGCAGGCCGGCGTCGGATCGGCGATGACTTTGGTTGTTTCGAATTTGACCGTTGGGCCGGCGTTCTTCGACGTTTACGTCTACGGCAACGTGAATGGCGGGCCGGTGGATTTGGACGTGAGCATCGGCGACAAGACCTTCTATTGGACCGAACCCGCGGCCTTTGACGAGGCGACCGGGTTTGCCGAGGCGGCCAGCACCGATCCCAATGCCCGGGCCAGCGGCAATTACGTGAAGTTCGCCGGCGTGGGCGTGGCGTCGGGGAGCGGGACGATTACGATCAAAGCGACGTATCAGGGCGGCAGTGATGGCCTGGGCATCGCGGGATTGCAGGTCTTCTCGTCGGCGGCTTTTCCACGGAACACCAGCCCGGTGGGGATTGGGGCTCAGCCGCGGCCGACCGTGGCGGCGCCGGGGAATTCCGCCACCTTCCTGGTGTGGGCCACCGGGCCGAGCCCGAGATTCCAATGGCTTAAGGACAGCTCGCCCATCGCCGGCGCGACCAGCAGCAGCTACACGACCCCGCCCGTGGCTCTGAGCGACAGCGGAGCCAAGTATCAGGTCATCGTGAGCAACGAGGTCAGTTCCGTCGCGAGCGACCTGGTCGTGTTAAGCGTCACCAACGATCCGGGCACACGCGTGGCCTCCATCGGCGCGAATTTTCTGGGCAGCACCGGCACGCCAACCGATGTCTTGCAGTGGCAATTGGCGCCCGCCGACTCAGCCGGAGTGGTCGCGCAGACCAACTGGAACAACATCAACTTTGGCGGCGGTGATTGGGGGAACTTCGGCGGACTCCACGTCGGGCTCTCGGGCGGTTTGGCTGATAGCGCGGGCGAACTCACCGCCATCCAGGTGGAGGTCCACTGCAACGACGCCTGGAACGCCGACGGCCCCGCCGATACTCCGAATGCGAGGCTGATGAAAGGAGTCTACAAGCAAAGCGGCGGGAGCATGACCATCTTGTTCACGAACCTGGCTCCCGCGTTTTATGACGTTTACGTTTACGGCGATGTGGACACCGGGCCGGAAGATTTGGACGTGAGCATCGGCGCGACCACTTACTACTGGACGGAGCCCGGCGCTTACGATCCGGCGACGGGATTTATCCTGTCGGCCAGCACGGATCCCAATGCCCGAGCGGCGGGGAATTATGTCCGGTTCACGGGAGTGACGCCGGCCAGCAGCACCATCACCGTGACCGCGACGGTGGTCAGCGGCCCCACCGGTTTGGGAATCGCCGGGGTGCAACTCGTTCCCTCCGGCGCTTTCCCGGCCATTGCGACGCTCAACCCGCGACTCTCGGCGGCGGCGGGGAGCGGCCACATCGCGATCTCCTGGGATTCACCCGCCAGCTATCGACTCCAGTCCAGCCCGAGCTTAACGAGTCAAAGCTGGAGCGACGAGACCACGCCCGCGCTGGTTATCGGGACTCAGCATACCGTGCAGTTGGCGGCCACCGGCGCTGCCCGCTTCTTCCGTCTCGCCGGCCCGTGAGCTTTCGGCCAGGGCTGTGGACAAAGTGGTAGCGCGGGTTTGTAACCTGCTGTATCGCGGGTTTGTAACCTGCAGGGCGCCCAGCGGTTGCGGTGCTTTGCCGATTGAAAATCGGCGATACAGCAGATTACAAATCTGCGCTACACGACAGAGACTTATGACGAGTTTGTCACTAGCGTTGTTCGGCGCTGAATGCCCTGGCGGGTCTGGACATGGGGCCGGCCCGGGTGGTATAATGCCTATGACACCAAGAACAAGCAGCCGGAGAGTTCTCATGAATGCCCGTCAGCGTGGTTTCACCCTCATCGAATTGCTGGTCGTCATCGCGATCATCGCCATCCTCGCCTCGATGCTGTTGCCGGCGCTGGCCCGGGCCAAGTTGAAGGCCCAGGGAATTCAGTGCATGAACAACGGCAAACAGATGATGACGGCGTGGCGGCTGTACGTCGATGACCACGCCGATAAAGTGCCGTCGGCCTGGGGCGGTCCGGGCGACTGGATGCCGGGCAACAGCATGAGCTGGACGGGAAACCCGATAATCGACGGCAACAACTCCTACAACTGGGATGTCGAGACGCTGAAGCGCAGCCCGCTGTGGCCGTTTTGCGGGAACAACGCGGGCATCTGGCGCTGCCCGGCGGATGACAAATACCCGTGCATCGCCGCGGCGGGGCCCTTCAAGGGCCAATCGTTTCCGCGAGTGCGGAGCATGTCGATGCTCAGTTGGTTCAACGGCATCGACGCCGACGACCCCGGGCTGGGTGGTTCCGGGTGGCTCAAGTACCGGAAAATGACCCAGGTGCTGAAGCCGGGACCGTCAATGACCATTCTGTTTCTGGACGAAAGATGCGACAGCATCAACGACGGCGAGTGGTGCACGAGTATGTATGGGTGGCCCGATGGGCCGTCGCAGTGGAAGCTGATCGATTTCCCGGGCAGCTACCACGGGGGCGCGGGCGGGATTTCATTTGTCGATGGCCATTCGGAGATCCACAAATGGCGGGACGCCAGGACGACCCCGCCCGTCGGCCGGGTTTTCAATTTGAACATCCCCTCTCCCAACAACCTCGATGTTTACTGGATGATGGAACATTCGACGCGGAGGCCGTGAGAAGTTTGGCGGTTCTATACGCACCGGCATAAGTCGCGCCGCGTGCCCTCAGGCGGCGCAAGCATTTATGACGTCCAGTATCCTGAAAGGATGCAATCGTGTAGCCCTGGGTTGCCCCGCTCTTTATTCAGCCAGCTTGCGTTCGAATCCAGGATCGAGCCGCACCTGCTCCGCAAGCCATCCGCCAACTCCAGGCCCAAAGAGCGGGGCTACCCTGGGATATCCGCCGCCAAACAGCGCCAACTCCGAAAGAGTTGAAGCCGGACACCGCCGACCTCCAGGCCAAGGGCCTGCTTCATACCAGCCCAGGGCAACGCCCTGGGTTCATCGCCCCCCGGAGCCCTCCCAACGCTGAAAGCGCGACTCATCGCTCCCTGGACGTAGATCCGGGCGGGGGCGGGATGGGGTAGTGCTCCAGCCCCCTCGGTGAGGCAGGCCGTTGGCCTGCAGTCTATTGCGCCCATGATCCCAGGGCGTTGCCCTGTGCTGGTATGACTGACGCCGTTGGCGTCACGGCTAGGCTCGCCTCGTTTCCAGGCCTTCGGTCAGGTGTCGCAAAGACGAACTGATTTGAGTTGATGGAACGGGTGGGTAATGACAAGGCCTTGAGAGGCTGGGCTATTTTCTTTCGCCCTGGTGGGTGGCTACGTCCACAACTGGCAGTCGAGGGAGCGTCCCACGCAGGACAGGCATCTTGCCTGTCTCCATTTTTTGCCTCTCTCCTTTCCCGCTACCCAGTGCTCTGGACTGCTCAAACATTACAGAGACAGGCGAGACGCCTGTCCTACGGGTGCGTCACGTCCACAGTTGCCGATCGAGGGACCGGAGTTGGACGGCCTCGCTGACATGATCGGCGAGGATGCGCTCGGAGCAGGCCAGGTCGGCAATGGTGCGAGAGACCTTCAGGATGCGGTCATAGGCGCGGGCGCTGAGGTTCAGATCCGACATCGCGAACTTCAGCAGTTCCATCGTGGGCTCGTCCAGCGCGCAATACTGTTTCAGCTCACGCGTGCCCATGCGCGCGTTGCAGGTGATCTTCGGTTTCTCTTTGAAGCGTTCCTGCTGCACGCGACGCGCGGCGACGACGCGGTCGCGGATCTGCGCCGAGGTTTCGCCGGTGCGTTCGGCGGTAATTTCCCGGAACTTCACCGCCGGCACTTCGATGTGCAGGTCGATGCGGTCCAGCAGCGGGCCGGAGATGCGGCCGAGGTAATTCTGGATCTCGCGCGGCGAGCTGCGGGACTCGGCCGGCATTTTGCCATCCGGTGTCGGGTTCATCGCGGCGACGAGCATGAATTGCGACGGAAAAGTCATCGTGCCGGCCGCGCGGGAGATCGTCACGCGCCCCTCCTCGACGGGCTGGCGCATGGTCTCGAGCACGCTGCGCTTGAATTCGGGCAGCTCGTCGAGGAAGAGCACGCCGTGATGCGCGAGCGAAATCTCGCCGGGCGTGGGATTGATATTGCCGCCGAGCAAACCGGCGTCGCTGGCGGTGTGATGCGGCGCGCGGAACGGCCGGCGGGTTACGAGAGCCTGTCCTGGTTGCAGCAGGCCGACGATGCTGTGGATCTTGGTCGTTTCGAGCGCCTCCTCGAGCGTCAGCGGCGGCAGGATCGTCGCCAGCCGCTTGGCCAGCATGCTTTTCCCGGTTCCTGGGGGCCCGATCAACAGGACATTATGACCGCCGCTCGCCGCGATTTCGAGCGCGCGCTTCACCGATTCCTGCCCTTTCACATCCGCGAAATCGATCTCGTCCTCCGGGTGCTGATCGAAAATCTTCGCGATGTCGATTTTCGTCGGAGAGATTTTAGTTTCGCCTTCGAGGAAGCTGATGGCCTCCCGCAGGTTTTGCACGGGAATGACCTGCAGACCCGAAACGACCGCCGCCTCGGCCGCGTTTTCGGGCGGAACCATGATCCCGATCTTGCCTTGCTCGCGCGCACGCAACGCCACCGGCAGGACCCCCTTTACCGATCGCACCCCGCCGTCCAGCGCCAACTCCCCCACCATCAGGAAATTGTCGAGCTGATCCGTCTCCACCTGCTCGCTGGCGGCCAGCATCCCCACGGCAATCGGCAAATCAAAACTGGGTCCCTCCTTTTTCACGTCCGCCGGCGCGAGGTTGATCGTCGTCCGACCCAGTGTGAATTTGAACCCCGAATTGATCAGCGCCGTCATGACGCGGTCGCGCGATTCCTTCACCGCGGCATCCGGCAGCCCCACGATGACGATGATCGTGTCGCCGAATCCGGCGTGGACCTCCACCTCGACCGGGTACGCATCGATGCCGTTGACCGCCGCCGAACAGACTTTCGCCAGCATGCGGGTGTTATGGTCAAGTCACGGAGAAAGCGCAATGAGGATTTTCGGTGGGTGTTGATCGACCCCGCACGTTGTGGACAATGTGTCGGTGACCGACTTCGCCTGCCCAATGCGTCCCGCGCCTGACAGTTCACATTCTCATCGACTGACACTTTTCAGTTCAGCCAGAGTTTCGCCCATCGAACCCCACCGCCAGCTTCGCACCGACCCCGCCAGCCATAGTTCCGAGGAAGATGCCCACAACCGCGCCGAGGGCCAGGTTCAGAGGCTTATTCGGGCGCGAAGCTCGGAGCGGCGGCGCGGCCTGGTCTATGATCTTAATCGACCGGGAAGTGTGTTGCGCTTGCTTGGCAATCTCGTTGGCCAACTGAGCCGCCTCCGCCGAGGAGCGGCTATAGACCTGGATGTCAACGAGGTCTGTCCCCCGCAGACGCCGCACCCGTGCGGAGCGCCGCAGCAAATCCTCGAGGCGCTTGTCGTCCCACGGTTTGATTTCGCCGTAACGAGCGGCAAAGGTCTCAGGGAGCTTGAGCTGATGGGCAACCACCTTCAGCAGCTCCGCCGATTGCAGGAGCTGTAGATCAGCTGCCTCGGGGGCCACCACGCGGGCGTTGGCGCTGAAGGTCTCGGGGAGCATGAAAGTCACCATCGCGCTGCCGAGGAAGATAAACAGAAAGACGGCCAGGAAAATGGTCGCAAACGCCCGCGCCGGATTCATGCGGGGCAACCGGGCAGACCAAGGTGCGTTGTTCATCTTAAGGCTCAAGAAGCGGATCAAACACCCTGTTGTTGATGGTCTGCAATAAAGCCTCAACTACGACGGCGGCGATCGCCCCGACGACGAAGCGGACCATGAGCCTGGGCGTGGGTTGCGTCCGCGTCCGCCAGAACCAGAACACAGCCGCAGCCACAAACAGGCTGACAAAGAGCCAGTCAACCCTGACAGTTGAGGCCGGATCGGCTTTCATGGTGGTCATGGCACCAAAAACGCCTTTCCCTATCAAGGGTGGAGACGGCTGGCGGCGTGTTTGTCTTTGAAGAACACCTTGAAGCGGTTCGCCGGCTAGACCACCGAAAACATAATGAGCTATCTGAAAGCGGCGATGTTGGCGAAGGCCTTCGTCCTTGAGGGCACACCGGAGGGCCGTGCTATCCGGTTCAAGCTGCCCGAAGGCGAGGAGATGACGGTTCGCTTGTTTTGAAGGCACCCCGATATGGCTTACGTGCATGGTTATTCGGAGCGAGAGGCGCAGCGGCTCTACGAGCAGGCTGAGATTCTGGACGACATCCTGCATTCGGGCACGGCCTTTCCCGCGGGCGCAAGCGTGCTGGAGGCTGGATGCGGGGTGGGCGCCCAGACCCGACTCCTGGTGAAGCGGAGTCCTGAGGCCGTCTTTACCTGCATCGACATCTCCGAGAAGTCGCTGGCAACGGCCCACCGGCTCAAGGAGCAGGCGGGGTTCGACCATGTCACACTCCGCCGGGAGGACATCACCCGGCTCAGCTTTGCGGATGAAACCTTCGACCACATCTTCGTCTGTTTTGTTTTGGAGCATTTGGATGCTCCAGTCACGGCGTTGAGGGAACTCAAGCGCGTGCTCAAAACGGGCGGAACGATTACGGTCATTGAAGGGGACCACGGTTCCTGCTTTTGGCATCCCGAAACACCGGAATCCGTCGCCGCCTGGAATGGCCTCATTACTGCCCAGCGAAACATCGGCCACGACCCGAACATTGGTCGCCGATTGACGCCACTGCTGGAGGAAGCGGGATTTGAACTGCAAACCTGCCAACCGGCGTGGCTGTATGCCGACCGCCTGAAACCCGCATTGCGCGATGGCATGGTGGACCACATCATCGTGCCGATGGTGCAGTCAGCCGAGCACCAGATATTGGCCGACAATCTAGTGCCCAAAGCGGTTTATGAGCAGGGCATCGCCGACCTCTCCCGTGTGGACCAGATTGATGAAGGGAGCTTTTTCTATACGTGGTTCAAAGCGGTTGCGGGAAAGCGTCAGGCCTCGGCGAGGAGATAAGGCAATCTCCAGCAACCAGGCGTCGCCGCTGTAAACATCCTGCGTGGCGGATAAAGCTAGCGCAGGTCTGCCCCGGCTAAACCGCCTTCCGTCCAATCCAGGTTGTAATCGCCGAGAGTGCCGCGATTCAATTGCTTATAGAGGGCGAACTGCACGTGGCCATCGACGAACATGAGCGAGAGCCCTTTGGGGCCGTGGCCGACAACCGCCGCGCTGTTGGCACTGGCAGCGAAGCAAGCCGACTGAGCTTTTCTGGTTGGATAACGCACTTCCCGCAGTTTTCTGACCATCAGGCCGGCAGGGACATCGTCCATGTAAAACTGGAAATAGTGGTAGTACGAGCACGGGAACAGCAGGTCGTTGGTCGAGATGCCGCTGCCGGCGCCGTTGAGGACCGTCCACTCGAAATTCCAGCCGCGGCCGCGGTCGGCGGGGCATCGGAAGAAGCCCCGGTTGTTGGTGCTGATATAGGGATATTGTACAGCTTCAGAAGGTCCACGAATGGCATCTGTGGCCAGGGGCGGCCGGAGAAAGGAAAAGCATCTTTGTTGTCGCTCAGGTACATCGTGCTGGTCAGGCCCAACTGTTTGAGATTGGAGAGACAATTGGCGAGCTGAGCTTTGGCTTTAGCCTTGGCAAGTGCGGGCAGGAGCATCGCGGCGAGTATCGCTATGATCGCGATGACGACGAGCAGCTCAATCAGCGTGAACGCTTCCAGTCCTCGACGGGCCCTTCTCATTTTCATGGCTTCGCAGGCTAAAGTTCGTCGGGCTTCCGAGTCCTTTTACACCATTTCGTGGCACCTGTCACCCTGCCAAATCGCGTTCAGGCTAGCCGTCCGGCGGATCGTGGCGTAGAGTCTGCGCGAACCCACCATGGGATTTGCATCCGAGTTTTGCACGACGCACTGGAGCGTCGTACTCAGCGTGGCGAGGGGAGATTCGCCCGCGGCGGCGGCGGCGGCGCTGGAGTCAATCTGCCGCGCCTATTGGTCGCCGGTTTACTGTTTCGTCCGGCGCCGTGGTTACGGCCCGCAGGACGCCGAGGATCTGACTCAGGAATTCTTTGCCGAACTCCTGGCCCGCGGCGACTTCGACGGGCTGGACCGCTCACGCGGGAAGTTCCGTTCCTTCCTGATTGCCTGCCTCACCCACTTCCTGGCGAAAGACTGGCGCGGCCGCAAGGCCCTCAAACGCGGCGGGGGCCGGACGATCGTCCCCCTCGATGGCGCCGAGGCCGAGGACCGCTATGCGAACGAACAGGCGACCGAGTCCGACCCGGCCCTGTTATTTGACCGGCAGTGGGCGCTTGCGATTCTGGAGCAGGCCTTGTCCGCGCTGGGAGCAGAACAGGCCGCCGCGGGCAAAGGATTACAATTCGAGCAGCTCCGGGCCTTCCTCACTCTAGCTCCGGAACTATCGGGTTACGAGGAAGCATCCCGCCGGCTCCAGACCACCCCGGGAGCCGTCGCGGCGGCGGTTCACCGGCTCCGGCAGCGCTATCGCGATCTCGTGCGTGAAAGTGTGGCGCAAACCGTCGCGACGCCGATCGAGTTGGAGGAGGAAATCCGTTATTTGCTTGAGGTACTGAGCCGGTGACCCGAGGCGGCCACCCGTAATGCCCGTCCCCGGACCGGTCTTCTCTTTGTGGACAGCTAGTGAAAACTGAAAGCGGCATCTGCAGCCGGTGTGGCGCACCGGTCCGGGGTCGGGGCGTGCAAGGCCATTGCCCGAAATGTCTGGCCCTCCTGGCGTTCGCCGCGGCGGACGCGGCTGGCGCCGATGCCCCGGCCGCTGCTCCGGGCCCCGCCCCCTGCCTGCGCCGCTTCGGCGACTACGAGCTGCTCGAGGAAATCGCCCGTGGTGGAAACGGCGTCGTGTTCCGGGCGCGGCAGACCTCGCTCAACCGCGTGGTCGCGGTGAAGATGCTGCCCTTCAGCCGGCAGACACACGTGGAGTTTATTCGGCGGTTCAAGGCGGAAGCCGAGGCCGCCGCTAACCTTCAACACCCGAACATCGTTGCGATTCATGAAGTCGGCGAGCATGAAGGCCAGCATTACTTTTCCATGGACTATGTCGCGGGCCAAAACCTGACCGATTGCGCCCGGGGCACCCCGCTGCCTCCCGGACGGGCGGCGAGCTGCCTTTGCTCTATCGCCGAGGCCATCCACTACGCGCACCAGCGCGGCGTCCTGCACCGTGACCTCAAACCCTCGAACATCCTGATTGATGCCTTCGACCAGCCGCGCGTCACCGACTTTGGCCTGGCCAAGCGGCTGGACTCGGAGTCGGACCTCACGCGGACCGGCCAGGTCATGGGCACGCCGCAATACATGGCCCCGGAACAGGCGCGCGGGCGGCCCGGTGAAGTAACCGTGGCCAGTGACCTCTATTCCTTGGGGGCCATCCTGTATTTCCTGGTGACCGGACGTCCGCCATTTCAAGCCGAAACCATGGAGGGAGTGCTCCACCGGCTGCTCCACGACGACCCCGTGCCGCCACGCCAGTTGAATCCCGCTGTGCCACGCGACCTGGAGACCATTTGTCTGAAATGCCTCGCCAAAGACCCCCGGCTGCGGTACGCCACCGCGCACGACCTGGCTGACGAACTGCGCCGCTTTCAGCGCGGCGAACCGATCACCGCCCGACCTCTCGGCCTGCCGGTGAAAGTGTGGCGCTGGTGCCGCCGGCAGCCTGCTCTGACCGCCCTCATTTTGGCGGTCAACCTCGTCGCCGCGGCGGGCCTGGCCGGAATCCTCTGGCAGTGGCACCGCGCCAATTCTCACGCCGCCAGCGAAACCAAGCATCGCTTGCGCGCCGAGACCGCCCTGACTCTGCTTGAACTCCAGCGCGCGGAGGACTTGCTCGAAAAAGACGAAACGGTCATGGGGATGGCGTACTTGGCGCGCATCGTCCGATCCCAGCCGACCAACTCAATCGCCACCCGACGCCTGTTGTCGGCTTTGACCCAACGGGACTTCGCGCTGCCAGTCGGCGCGCCCTTGCAGCACGCCAAAAAAGTCCAATATGCCGAGTTCAGTCCGGACGGTCGGCAGATCGCCACGGCGTCGCTGGACTTTACCGCCCGCATCTGGAACGCGCTGACGGCTGAACCCACGACTCCACCGATGGCCCATCCAGACGGCGTTCGGATGGCCCGATTCTCTCCCGACGGCCGGCGATTGCTGACTTTTTCAGACGATTTTCAGGCTCGTTTGTGGGACACAGCCACCGGCCGGGTCTGGGGCCGGCCCATGGCACACACCAAAAGAATTCGCGGCGCGGAATTCAGCCCCGATGGCCGGCTGATCCTTACCGCGTCGGATGACGGCACCGCCGCGGTCTGGGATGCCGCCACCGGCCTGCCTGCCCTTAAGCGGCTGCTCCACGCCGCGGCCGTGCGCTCCGCCCGCTTCAGCCCTGACGGCCGCCGCGTGCTGACGGCCAGCGACGACCAAACCGCGCGGCTCTGGGACACCCTCACCGGCGAGGCGGCCGGGCCCCCCTTTCAACATGACGGCGCGGTGACGAGCGCCGAGTTTAGCCCCAATGGCCAATGGATCGTGACCACCACGGCGAACTTCTCGAGCTGCGTTTGGGAGTTGGCTTCGGGCCGGCGCCTTGCCCCGCCGCTGATGCATGCCGCAGAGATCGACCTGGCCAGGTTCAGCCCGGACGGTCAACGTGTGGTCACGGCGCTCCATGATGGGACCACCCGGGTTTGGAGCGCACTCGATTGGAGGCCGCTGTCCCGCCCCATGCAGCAGCGAGGTTGGGCCACCTCCGCAGAATTCAGCCCCGATGGCAAGCAAATCCTGACCGGAGCCTTTGACAACACCGCGCGCCTTTGGGATGCCGACAGCGGACAGGCGATCGCCTCCCCGATGCAGCACGATGGAATCGTCTGGTCCGCCAGGCTGCGGCGGGACGGGCTGGCCGCGGTCACCGCCTCGGCGGACGCGACCGCTCGCGTTTGGGACATTCGCTTCGGCGCGACGCGAGGCCTGGCCCTGGCTCACACCGGGTCGGTCAACGCTGCGGTTTTCAGCCCCGATGGCCACAGGGCCGCGACCGGCGCCAGCGACCACCTGGCTCGAATCTGGGATCTCCAGACCGGACAGCCGTTCGGCCCGCCTCTGCAGCACCCCGGCCCGGTCACCGCGGTCCAATTCAGCCCGGATGGCGAGCGACTGGCCACCGTCACCTATAAGCAAGGGGCCCGGATCTGGAACGTTCCCACCGGCGAACCGGTAATGTTGGGAGCATCAGAGCTGCTGGAGGACGTCGTCACGGATCTGCAGTTCAGTCCCGATGGCCGCTGGCTCGCCACCGGGTCCCAGGACGGCGACGTGCGACTCTGGGACGCGCACACCGGCGAACCTTTCGCTGAGCCCATTCGCCACCGTGCCCAGGTCAGCTTCCTCCGGTTTAGCCCGGACGGAGGAAGACTGCTCTCCGGGGATCTGAAGGACGACCAGGTCCAAATCCGGGAGGTCCCTTCGGGAAGGCTTCTCGCCGAAACGCCGGCGCGTGAAGGTACTGCGGTGCAGGGAGAATTCAGCCCCGATGGCCGGCGGATAGTGACCGCCTCCGAGGACGGGACCGCGCGGATTTGGGATGTTCGCACCGGCCAACAACTGGTCCGGGCGCCCCTGCGGCACAAGGGCTCGGTTGCCTGGGCCTGTTTCAGTCCCGATGGCGGCCGGGTCGCAACCGCCTCCGAAGACAGCACCGCCCAGATATGGAGCGCCGAAACCGGTCTTCCTATTGGGGAGCCCATGCGCCACCAGGCGGAAGTTCATACCGTAGCTTTCAACCCTGATGGGAGTTTGGTCGTTACCGCGTCTCTCGACGGCACCGCGCGGTTGTGGGACGCGCAAACCGGCCGGCCGGTGGCAGAACCCTGGCAGCAGGGCGACAAAGTCTTTTCCGCCTGGTTCAGCCCGGATGGCCGCCGGGTCCTAACCGCGTGCCGCTCCGGCCAGGCCCGCCTGTGGGATGTGCCACCGGCGCCGCCATCAACCAATCCCGCCGCCGCCACGTTGGCCAGCTCACTGCTGGCTGACCTGGCAGAGGCCGTCGTCGGCAAGCGTTTGGGCGCCCTGGGCGCGCTGGAAAGCGTTCCGCCAAACCGGCTCCTCGAAGCACCCCAAGCTCTTCGTCTTCTGCCGCCGGAGGCTGATTTCACCCCCTGGCTGGCCTGGTTCCTCGCCGACCGCACCATTCGCCCCGGCTCCCCCTCAACGACCTCGGCCGCGCCAGGGGCCGCCTTTTGAAGTTTTGATAGCGTGATTTCGGGTTTTCTCGTGGTTCCGGCTTCGTCGCATCCGGGCTTGGACCGGCCCAGGGGCTGGCTGGCCCCGCGCCGTCCCCGGCGGGCCTCGCCCACTGCCGTTGCGGCCGGAACGATCTTTTTCGATCGAATCTGTAATACCCGCCTCTAAACCGGTCTGGAATAAGTGAAGCAACAACCCCGAACCAAGGCAGGTGGGGCTGGCTCAAAGCCAAACAAACAAACGAACAAGCCGGCGGGGAAAAGCGCCGGCCAAAAAGAAAGGATACAAATGAAAACCATTATTAAAGCTCATACACAGACGGCCATTCCATCCGCCCGGAGGGTGGGCTCGCTCGCCGCGGCCGCCTGCGCGGCCGTCTGGCTGGTGGCCGGCGCCGTTCCCGACGCGCAGGCGCGCAATGGCAATGTCCTGCCGCCCACGGCCCAGCCGCTGAGTTGGACGATCGACGACATGGCGGCCGCCATCGCCAATTTCAGCGCCAGCGGTAACGACCCGGCCTTCTACCCGGACACGCCCTTCCAGATCATTTACCGGCATCCGGGCAATGCGTTCACCGTCAAGCCAGGCACGTATTTCTTCGTGAAACTGTTTTACATCGACGATTCTGCTCCGATCATCGGCGACTGGCCGGCGGACAAAGCCGCCGCCGCCGACTACATCTTCGGCCGGACCCAGTTAGGGGCGCATGACCTCGAGGTCGAGGTCGATGGCAAGGCGTTCTCTCTCGATGATCCCGGCTACATCGGGGGGCCCGTGCCTACTCCGAATTCGCCTTCCGGGAGCGCTCACCTGATCCAGACCGGCGCTTTCCTGACGCCGCTTTCCAAGGGCGTCCACAGCGTGGTCATCCGGGGCGTGCTGGATGGCGATGCCATGGTGGCTATCTTAGGCGGTCCCTGGGCGGTGGAAATCGCTTACACCGTCACCGTCGAGTAACCGGCGCCACGGCGGCCGGCGCGGGGTGGAGGTGGGCCCGCGCCGGCCGATGCTGGACCAATCGCTCCTCATCGCAAAGCGCGCCGTGCGCCGTCGGTCTCCGGCCTGACCCGCGGCGCGCGTTTTTTGCAGTAGTGCAACAACCCAGAGAGCGCAAGCCCTGCGACGACACGGCGCAGTTGCTCAAGAAGGCAACCAGAATGGGATTAGATCGTCGTTCCCTCGGAATGGCGCTGGATGATCCCTTTGGAGATCGCGAAGCGGGTCAGGCCTGCCACGTTGTGAATTCCCAGCCGGTTCATCAGCCGCTGGCGGTGGGTGTCGACGGTTTTGGCGCTCAGGTGCAGCTCGGCGGCGATCTCCTTGTTGATTTTGCCTTCGGCGATCAGTTGCAGGACTTCCGTCTCGCGGGAGGAAAGGGTGTCCCGGGGTGTTTTCGCCGGAGCGCCTCGGGCCAACGTCTCGCGATAATATTCCATCAGGCGCCGGGAAATCGACGGGCTGAGAAAGACGTTGCCTTTGCTGGCTTCGCGGACGGCGCGCAGCAGGTCGGGCGCGGCGGTGTGCTTGAGCAGGTAGCCGGAAGCGCCGGCGTCCGCCAACTGCCGGATGTATTCGTCGTCGCTGTAGGAGGACAGTATGACCACCCGGGCGGAGGGGACTTCCCGGGTAATTTGGCGAGCCGCCTCCAGGCCGTTGAGATGGGGCATCGCGATGTCCATCACCACCACGTCAGGATGGTGTTTCCGGACGAGTTGCACCGCCTGCCGGCCCGTTTCGGCTTCGCCCACCACGGCGATGTCCGGTTCCGCCTCCAGCAGGAGGCGGAAGCCCTGCCGGACCACCGTATGGTCGTCGGCAAGCAACACCGTAATCTTCTTCATAGCCGCCTCTATCGGAGATCGAAAAACCGGGTGCCGTTCTGCTTCGGGGGCGCCACCCGGGGCTTTGGCGGGCCGAGGGAACCGTGCCGGCCGGCCGCGGGGTTGCGAGGCGAGCCGAGAGGAATCTCGACGCTGACGGTCGTGCCTTTGCCCGGCGCAGAGGTGATGTCAAACCGGCCATTGACCAACCGGGTGCGTTCCTGCATGCCCAGCAGCCCCAGTCGTTTTTTCGCGCCGCCCGCAAGCTGCCGCTCCACCTGGAAGGCTTTGCCGTTATCCTGGATCCGTATCTGGACGCTCCCTTTGAGCTGGCGAAAGGTCACGGCGACCCGCTTGGCCTGCGCGTGCTTGGCGACGTTGTTGAGGCTTTCCTGGGCGACGCGGAACACGACGGTTTTCTGCTCGTCGCTGAGCCCCTCGGCCCCGGCGGTACCATTAAGGCTCACCCGAAGGCCGGTGCGCTCGGCAAAACCTCTCAGGTAGGAACGCAGTGCCGGCAGCAGCCCCAGCTCGTCGAGCATGGGCGGCCGCAGCTCCTGGGCAAAGCGGTGGACGGCGTCCATCGTTTGCGCGAGCAGGTTTTGGGCGTCGGCGATTTTTCCCAGCAGGCTTTGGGGACCCGCCGCGGCGTCCCGGCGCAGCATTTCGAGGCTCGTGCTGATCGCGGTGAGGGCCTGGCCCACCTCGTCGTGCAGCTCGCGGCTCACCCGCTTGCGCTCCTCTTCCTGCACGTGCAGGATCTTGTTCGAAAGCTGCCGCAGGCTCTCCTGCATGCGTTCCGCCTCGTGGAACAGTTCGCGGAAGTGTTCCTCGCTTTGAAGCAGCGCGCTCTGGGAGCGCGCGCGCGCCGCCACTTCCCGCTCCAACTGGCGGTTGGTGCGCTCCAGCTCCCGGTTCCCCGCCTCCAGCGCCTGGTTGGCGTCCTGGAGTTCGAGATTCGCCTTGAGGAAACCCCGGTGCGCCGCTTCGAACGGCGCGAGCGTTTCCATGAAAAACGTTTCGGCGGCCCGCAAAACGCGCACTTTCGCCTCAACCTGTCGCGCGGCCACCAGGCAGGCCGCCAGCGCCCGCTGATGAATCCGGGCCATTTCCAGAACCCCGACGCCCCGGGTGCTGGCTTCCCGTCCGAGTTCATACGCCTCCTGCAGCACCGCTTCCTGCCCCTGCGCAACGTAGCGGCGCAGGCACGCCGCGTACCGGCGGGACCATTGGCGCAATCGGCTATTCATCGCCGTCTCCCCAATAGCGCGCCACCAGCACCAGCGCGTCGTCGGTGGATTTCAGATTCTGGCTCAGGATCCGGTCGGCGATCCGTTGCGGGGAATGGGTCCGTTCCCACGGCGGCGCGAAGCCCGGGCTGACCCCGTCGGTCGCCAGCACCAGCACATCACCCGCCACCATGGCCGTCGTGCTGACCCGCAGGTCGGGCAATTCGTAGCCCACGACGCCATTCCGCAACACCAGGCGCTCACACGCTCCCCCGGCGGCCACCCCCGACCGCACCAGCAGGCCCTCGACGTTGCCGACGCCGGACCAGGCGAGTTGGCCGGTCGAGATATCGAGCGACGCGACGGTCATGACGGCCCCGCGCGTGTTCTTGAGCGCGATATGGCAGCGCTGGATCAAAGCAGTGGGCCACTCCCCGGCGCAAGTCTCCAGGATGCCCACCGCCACGTTGACCGCCGCGGCGGCTTCCTCCCCGTGTCCGATCCCGTCCAGCACCGCCATCAGCACACCCCCGGAGAACGGCTTCACCAGGTGCCCGTCCCCCGATACGCTTTGACCCGCCAGAGGGCGCGTCGCCACGCCCCACGCGACCGATTGGTCCGGCCTGACGGTTATCTCGGGCATCTTAGTGCAGCCATTTTCGCATCGTGATGGTGGTTCCTTCACCGAGCTTGGAGACAATGTCGAATTCATCCATCAACAATTTCGCCCCCGGCAGGCCGACGCCCAGCCCCCGGCTGGTCGAGTGGCCGTAGCGCAGGGCTTGGGCCACGTCGGCTATCCCGGGACCGTTGTCGCGGGCGACGACGCACAAACCCTGGTGGCTCCCGTTCGCGCTGGGCTGCAGAATAATCTCCCCGCGTTTGGCGTATTCGACAATGTTGCGCGACACCTCGGAAATGGCCGCGGCGACGAGCGTCGCGTCGAGGCTTTCAAAGCCCAATTGGAGCGCCAGCTCCCGCCCTTTCTGCCGCGCCGTCACGATGTCGGCGGCGGAGTTGATGCCCACGCGCGTTTCAGCCGGCATGGTAAAGTTTCCGGTTAAAGTGCCGATCCAGGTATGCGAGGCCTTCCTCCAGGTCCAGCGCGGTGCCGGTTCCTTCGAGCGTCAGCCCGAGTTGGACCATAGCGAAGGCCACCTCGGGTTGGATCCCCACGATCACCGTCTCCGCCCCGCGCAGCTTGAGCATGTGGGTAATCGCCCGCAGGGTTCGCGTGGCGAACGAATCGATCAGGTCCAGGGCGGTTACATCCACGATCACCCCTTTGGAGCGGTGCTGGCCCACGCGGTCCGCCAGGTCGTCCCGCAGCAGCAGCAACTCTTCATCCGAAAGCACAGACTGCACACTGGCCACCAGGTAATCGTATTGCTTGAGGATTGGTACCCGCATGGCCCGCGCCTTCAGGCTTTCGGTTCGGATGCCTGGGCTCCGGCGGTCGTTTCCGCCTGGTAGCCCAGCAACCGCTCGGCTTCCTCGATGCCCCCCTGCAGGTCGCCCACCGCGTTCATCTTGCTCAAGTCCACGCCGATCGTCACCAGCGTCTGTGCGATTTCGGCGGACAGGCCGGTGATGATCACACTGGCTCCCATCAGCCGCGAAGCCTCCACGGTTTGCACCAGGTGGTTGGCCACCGCCGAGTCGATCGCCGGCACGCCCGTGATGTCCACCACCACCACTTTCGCCCGGTTCGTGCGGATGCCGCGCAACAACTGCTGCGTGAACTGCCGCGCCCGCTGCGAGTCGATCGCCCCGATAATCGGCAGGATCAGCAGCCGCTCCCGCACCTGCAGCACCGGCGTGGACAGCTCCAGGATCGCCTGCTGCTGCTGCCGGATCACCCGCTCGCGCTGCTCCACGAAGCTCACCCCCACGGTGTTCGCAATCCGGTTGGCGGCCGGTTCATACGCGTCGAACACCCGATCCAGCACCTCGAAATCCCCCTGGTACTTTTTGAACAGCGAGCGCGCCAGCACGTCGCGCAACAACAGCACGATGCCCAGTACCTCGTTGGTCTCCACGCCGCGCGGGATGATCCGCTCGGACAGATCCCGCGCGTAGGCCTCCAGCGCCTCCACGCTCCCTGTCTCCAGCACCGCCACGTAATTGTCATAAACCGACGTCGCTTCCGAGAAGATCTCCTCGTCGGTCATCTTGGTCAGCAGCTCCGCCTCCCGGATGCGGCGCACCCACTCCTCGCGCAGATGGTGCCGGTTCTCCCGCAAATGCGTCACCAATTCGCGCAGCAAGCCCGCGCTGCTTTCCATGTTCGTATGCCTCGGAGAATCCTGGATGACGGTTTCGGCTCGTTTCATTTGATGTTCTGGAAAACGCCGCGTGCGGGGGCTTGCGCGCCCGGTGCGGCCGGCTCTTCAGCGGGCGACCTGACCGGCAACAATGCCGCCCGAGACGAACGCGGCCTGCCCGCGCAGGGTCGCCTTCCCGGGACAGCCGATCCCTCTGCCGCCGTGTACACTCCATCAAATGCAGGCTAAACCGCGATCGCGCTAGTGGGGGAAAGACCCCAGAGCCGGTTGCTTAAACCGCCGGCCCACGCCGGGTCTCCCGCCTTCCCGTCGGGAGATTGCCGGCGTGGGCGGCAGGGGGATCTGTGCCCTGAGTCCCACTTTCAGGCACCGAGGCGTTGGTGACTACAACACCATGGTGCCGGCGGCCAGCGCACTGCCGGCGGCCAGCGCGCTGCCGGCGGCGAGCGTGGTGGCTCCGAACACCGTCGTGGCCGAGGACAGCGTGGTGGTCGATCCACACGGGGTCCCGTTGACGATGCTGCCGGCGGTGATCACGCTCCCGGCGGCCAGGGTGCTGAAGGCGCCGACGGTCGCGGCGCCGGTCACCGTAGTCGCCCCGGCCACCGAGGTGGCGCCCCAGACAGTCGTGCCCGTTGCCAGGCTGCTGCCTGTGGCCAGCGCGCTGCCCGCGGCCAGGCTGGTGCCCGCGGCCAGCGTCGCCGTTCCGCCCAGGCTGCTGGCTGTCGCCAGGGTCATCGCCGTCGCCAGCGATGTGCCACCCACCACGCTCCCTGCGGCGACTACGCTGCCCGCGCCCAGCGTGCTGCCCGCCGTTAGCACGCTGCCGGCAACCACCACTGCGCCCGCCCCTGCAATACCGCTGCCCGCGGCGATAACACTGCCGGCAGCGATCGTACTCCCGGCGGCGATGGTAGTCCCCGCGGCCAGCGTTGCGCCGCATTCCATCGTCGTGTCGGCCACCAATGCGGTGCTGGAGGCCAACACCACGCCGCCCACCACGCTGCCCGCAGCCAGCACGCTGCCCGCGGCCAGTGCGCTACCAGACGCCACCGTGCTCCCAGCCGCGAAGACGGTGCCCGACGCCAGGGTCGTCCCGGCGGCGATCACACTCCCGGCGGCCAGCGTACTCCCGGCCGCCACCGTGGTGGAGCTGGCTACCACGGTTTCGGCGGCCAGGACGGTTCCTGCGGCCACCGCGGCACCATTGACCACGCTCCCGCCGCCAATGATGCAGCCGGTGGCCAGCCGGCTGCCCACGGCCAGGGCGGTCGCTTCCGTCACGCTGGTTGCTCCCGCCAAGGTCGTGGCGCCGGCCACAGTCGCTGTTCCGACCAGCGAGGCCCCCCCGCCCAGGCCGACTGAGACCTGGGCGTAAGGTGTGCTGGGCGCCAGCCCGCACATCAATCCGGCCAGCAGACCTGCTGCGGCCGTGCTCGACATATACTTCTTTCTCATTCTGCTCGTTTTCATGTTCGTTTGCTTTGTTCAATCCCTGCGGAGCAGTTTCCAGTTGCTCCGCCCCCTTCATGGTTCGTCGCACCGACCCTACGCGGTGCCTCCCACCCGCGACAAGGGAGGTGAGTTCCTGAATTGGCCTCGGCTCGACACCTGAACGCAGGCATTCGCGTATTTGAACGAAACCGGTCGGTTGGGGAACTGTGAGCAGCATCCACTCGCCCGACTGGGCTGGTAGGATTTGAATCTCCCTGGCCGGGATGTAAGGCCTTCAGTGGATTCGTGAGAACCGCGGCTTACCAGCCTGCTGGTTTCGCGCCGCCTGCTATGATCGAGTAAAGCAGTTGGCCCCGAACATCCGCTCAATCTTGGGTCAGAACGCCGATTTCTAATCGGCTTAAACGAGCCAACGGCCGATGGTAAGCCGAGTGCAACTCGGCGCTGGACTTTGGCGAAAGTTGCTAGCCGCAGTTAGAGTGCAAATTGTCTCCTGGTCGCCGTCCGCCGATTCTTTTCATTAGCCGACCGACCTTTTCACGTCAGCGCCCCTGTCCGCCCCCCGCTCCACCCACTTTTCTAACATAGTAGGTATATTATTGTATTGACATATACCTACTCCTACCGTATATTGGGCCAAATGCAACTCATTTACACCATCTATGGAACCCATCACTAAAAATGACCTCATCGAAATCCTTGAATACAACGCCTTGGCCCAGCTTCGCGCCTTGCGCTCCCTCCGCCGCGCCCAAGAGCGCCCGGCCGCCAATCCCGGCGTCAAACGGAAGTCTAATATGGCTATCGTATATGACATACTCTTGACCGCCAAAGGCCCCCTCCATATTACCGATATCATCCAGCGCGCCAAAAAGGACCATCATCGGCCTCTCCGGCGGGAGTCCCTCGTCAGCGCCCTCACCAAAAAGGTGCTCGACCACCAGACCTTCACCCGCACCGCTCCCAATACCTTTGACCTGCTCCAGCGCCCTTCATGAAAACCACCTCCCTGTTGGAGTGTCTGCGCGACTTGCTCACCGCTGCCGCCCTGGCCCTAGCCGACCCCAGACCGCGACGCAAATTCGTCCAGTTGGGCTTGGGCTTATTGTGCGGTCCTAAACCCAAAACCATCACCAGCGCGTTGGAATGGCTCGACCAGCGGCAGCAGGACTGGAGTGCCGACTACCGCCTTTTCTCGCAAGCTCACTGGGATGCCCAGGCGGCCTTTGCACCCGTCTTCACCCAGGCCCTCAGCCACTCCAGTTGTGGCACGCAACGGGTTTATTTGGGCCAGGATGATACGCTCTTGCGCAAAACCAGTCGCAAAATCCCTGGTACCTCTTACGCTCGCGATCCCTTAAGTCCCCCCTTCCAAGTGAACCTCGTGCTGGGGCAGCGCTTCGTCCAAACCTCCTTGTTACTGCAGCCCGGTGGCGGCGAGCATCCCTGGCGCGCACTGCCCGTGAGCTTCTCGCATGCCCCAACTCCGAAAATCCCCCAACGCGCCTCCCTGGAAGAACAGGCCACCCTCAAAGAGGTGCGCAAAAAGCATCGGCTCAGCCTGGTGGCTTTGGAGCAGCTCCAGTTCTGCCGCCGCTATCTGGATAGCCAGCCCGGTGGTCGCCAGCGTTGGCTCATGGACGTGGTCGATGGCGGTTATTCCAACCGCACCTTTTTCGCGGGATTGCCCGAGCGCACCCAGGCGGTGGCGCGCGTGCGCAAAGACGCCAAGTTCCGAGCCTACTTGCCGCTGGACCGGCGCCAGGGCGCGCGCAAATACGGCTCCGATTTGCCCACCCCACGGCAATATCTACAAGATCTCAACCTGCCCTGGCAGACCTTAACCGTCTTCGTCGCCGGCCAGCTACGCACCTTGCACTACAAAGAAGTGCCTGTGCTGTGCTGGCCCAAGGTGACCCAGGACCGGCCGATGCGGCTCATCGTCATCAAGGCACCGGGCTATCGTTTGCGCCAAGGCAGTAAGCTGCTCTACCGGGAGCCGGCCTTTCTCATTACCACCGACCTGACCACTCCAGCCGGCGAGCTCATTGCCGCTTACTTGGCGCGCTGGGAGGTCGAGGTCAACTTCCGTGATGAGAAAACGCTCTTGGGCGTCGGCCAAGCCCAAGTGCGCCACGCCCAATCCGTGGCGCGGGCTCCCGCCTTCCTGGTTGCTGCCTACTCGATGTTACTGTGGAGCAACATCCGGCTGTTCGGCGATCGGCGCACCGAGCAGTTCGAGCCCCTGCCCGCTTGGCGCAACATCGAACCGGCGCGCCCCTCCACCCGCGACCTTATCCGGTTGCTGCAACGACAAGCGCAGGAAGTAGATCTCCATCAGATGCGAAATTGAAAATTGACTAAAAAGCCCAGAAAATGCGAGCCAGAACCCCATAACTTCCGCCAAAGTCCAGAGCCGAGTGCAACTCGGCGCTCCGACCCAAGACTGAGAAGGTGTGAAAAAATTGGCGAAGCGCGAGTAAATGTTCAACACCCACGTTGAGAGCCAACTACTTGCGATTGCCAATTTCGGCTCTTTTCAATTTTTTCACACCTTCTGAGGGGGTGCGGCCCCGAGTCCCTGTCTCTCGCGGCTTCGCGACCTCAAGGCACGGCGAGCCGAAAGAACTGCGCCGGCAAAGCCGGATTGACGGCATTGGTGTGGCCGAAACGGCCGCTTTCATCAAAGAAGCCGGTCCTTACCGGGGTCCATTGCCCAAAGGGCAACGCAGCATCTGACGCCGTCAGGATGCGATAAGTCGCGCTGGGCCATCCGCCGGCGCCGGATATCACCACGTTGCTTCCTTCTGGAGAAATGGCTTCATCAAGCGGACCCGTATAGACGATTTGGGCTATGCTGAGAGACGCCTGACTTCCGCTCGCCGCGTGAAAGCTGCTGGCGGTGAGCGCGCGAAAAGCGGCACCATACCCGGGCGTGGACGAACTGACGGAATCCAGGTATGGGGGAGTGCTGGTGGAATCGCTGCCGGGGTGGCTGAATAGCATGATGAGGTCGCCGCCTTGATAAACGTAGGGAGTGTCAAAGACCACCAGCGAGCAGAACGGGTTGATTCCCGCACTGGTGGTGAAGGTCTTGGCGCGGAGCGAAAGGGCACCGTCCTTTACCCGCACGGGCGAAATCATATTCGCGGCAAAATCCGTGCTCATGGCCGCAATCGGGTTGGCGGCTTGAGCCAGCGTGACTTCGTAATCCGACCAGGTGATGTTCGTGGCAGGAAAGGTAGTCCCGGGAGCGGTACTGGTCCCCAACCGAAATCGCAGTTCGGTGATCTGCGCGCCGATGGGCAGCCCACCAAGGGCCGTCGGCGTTAGTTGCATTTGATAGGTGCGGGGATTACCGCTGTTGCGCAAAAGGGTGTTCACTCCGGTGGTGCCGGCGGCGGCGGCAAAATCGTCCGGCACGACGACGGTTGCTGGATACGTGAATACAATCTGGGCCATGGTCAGGGACGCTGCACTTCCAATCGCCGCGTGAAAGCTGGTGGCGGTGAGCGCGCGAAAATTCGTGCCATAGCCGGGCGTGTACGAACTGACGCTATCCAGAAATGGGGGAGTGCTGGTAGAATCGCTTCCCGGGTGGCTGAACAGCATCACCAGGTCGCCCCCTTGATAAACGTAGGGAGTGTCAAAGACCACCAGCGTACCGAACGGATTCAGGCCGGCACTGGTGGTAAACGTGTTGCTGCGGAGCGAAAGGACCCCGTCCTTTACCAGCACGGGCGAAATCATATTCGCGGCAAAATCCGTGCTCATGGCCGCAATCGGGTTGGCGGCTTGCGCCAGCGTGACTTCGTAATCCGGCCAGGTGATGTTCGCGGCAGGAAAAGTGGTCACGGGAGTGGTGTTGGTGTGCAACCGGAATCGCAGTTCGGTGATCAGCGCGCCGATGGGCAGCCCGCCCAGGGCCGCCGGCGTCAATTGCATTTGATAAGTCCGGGGATTACCGGTGTTGCGCAAGAGGGTGTTGACTCCAGTTGTCACGTTAGTCGCGGCGAAATCGTCCGCCGCGACGACGGTTCCTGGATGCGTAAATACGATTTGGGCGATGCTGAGGGACGCTGCCGTGCCAACCGCCGCGTTAAAGCTGGTGGCGCTGAACGCCCGAAAATTCGTGCCATAGCCAGGCGTGTACGAACCGACAGCATCCAGATAGGCGGTGCTGGTCGCATCGCTTCCGCGGTGGCTGAACAGCATCACCAGGTCGCCGCCGCGATAAACATAGGGAGTGTCAAACACCATCAGCGCACAGAACGGGCTGTTGGTGCCCGCCCTCAGGGTAAATGAGTTGGCGCCGAGAGTAAGCGTCCCGTCTTTCACCTGCACCGGCGAAATCATGTTCGCCGCTAAATTCGTGCTCATGCCCGCGATGGGATTCGCCGCTTGCGCCAGCGTCACCTCGTAGTCCGGCCAGGTGATATTTGCGGGAGGATAGGAGGTGGGATTGGAGCTTCCATACAACCGGAATCCCAGCTCCGTGATCCGCGCGCCGATGGGCAGCCCGCCCAGGGCCGCCGGCGTCAACTGCATTTGATAGGTCCGGGGATTACCGCTGTCGCGCAAGAGCGTATTGACTCCAGTTGTGCCGTTATTCGTGGCGAAATTGGCTGGTGCGACGACGGTTCCTGTGCCGGCCCCAGCGGCAGAAAAGACAACGGTGCAACAGAGGATGATGAGAGTCGTAGTTTTCATAGCGTTAGGCGTTCTTCCGGCGACCAGGTTGGGACGCATCGTTTGCCTGATTCTGTTCAAGCCAACTCTGGTCGGACCGTTTGATGGATGATGGATATACCCCACCATAAAATGTTCTGTTCCGTCAAGAATATTAATTGCGCCGGAACTGATAGAGGCTCGGTGCCCCACAATCCCCTCTCCCCCATCCGCCTTCGCCAAGCCTACGGCGGACGAGGAGGCGGAGAGGGGAACCGGGCATGGCCGCGAGTGCCTACAGCGTCCCGGCTCGGGCGCCTGCCGGGTTCATGCTCACCAGGATGCTGCTCCCCTCCACCCGATAACCGGGGTACCAACGGGTTGCGCTTTCCCCTTGTCCGTGCGCGCCGGGCGTCCTATAACCGCCTCATGCGCACCACCATTACCGCATCCACTTCCCCATCAACCGCAGCTCTCCGGCAATGCACCGGCTGCCTGTCGCGCCGCCAATGCCTTAAGATGATCACCACCGCCGCGGCCTCCCTCTCGCTCGGCCCCGGACTCTACACGGCGGCAGCCAGGTCCAGGAAGGCCGACCCGAACTTTGTCGACCCTGCGGGCTTGCGACCCCATCCTCAAATGAACCTCGAGGCGGCCATCCTCGAGCAACCGCGGCCGTATTGGCTCGGTTGGCCGGGCACAACCTATGACCTGGACCTGCGCCAGAAGGAGTACCGGGCGCTGCTGGCCGCTTCGTGCCAAAAACTCGGCGTGACCCTGCGGGAGGAGGCCAAACCCGTCAGCAAGGAGAACGACCTGGTCGCGCTAATCAAGGGAGTCCAGGAGCGGAAACCGCATGGCCTGCTGGTGATCCTGCAGCATATGCAAAGCTGGGGCTGGGCCAACCGCCTGGCCAACGAAGCCGGTGTTCCCCTCATCGTCTTTTCGCCCATTGGCACCAGTTTCACCGGCCACGTCAACGACATCTCCCGTCGCGCGGGCGTGCACGTGGTCTCTTCGCTCGAATGGCCTGCCGTCGAAGACGGCATACGGATGATCCGCGCCAAACGCATGTTCGAGGAAACGCGCCTGCTTTGGATCCGCGGCACAGAGCGAAACGAAACCGTGCTGGATCGGCTTGGGGTAAAGGTCCGCTCGATCCCGCGCGCCTCCTTCAACGAGCTGTTCGCCAAAATGCCCGAATCCGAAGAAGTCAAAGACATCGCGTCGACGTTCCGCAAGCACGCCAAAAAGATCGTTGAACCCACCTGGCAGGACCAGCTCAACTGCGCGCGGGCCTACACGACCGCCAAGCGGTTGATGGCGGACGAAAAGGCGAACGGCCTGTCGATGGATTGCCTCGGGATGGTCAGCGACAAGCTGGTCCCGACGCCTCCGTGCGGCGCGTGGACGATGCTCCAGGATCAGGGCATCACCGCCGGGTGCGAAGCCGACCTTCACGGCGCCACCTCGATGCTGCTCACCAGTTACCTGCTCGATCGGCCAGGCTACATGAACGACCCGGTCGCCGAGACCGCCAAGAACCTGCTCATCGTCGCGCATTGCACGTCCGGCACGCGGCTCGATGGTTTCGACCAGAAACCCGCCCCATACATCCTGCGCGACCATTCGGAATCCTCCCTCGGCGTGTCCGTGCAGGTCTTGTTCCCCGTCAACAAGCCGGTCTCGCTCATCCGGTTCCAGAACACGAACGAGCTGATTTTTGATTCCGGGAAGGTCGTGAGCAACGTGAATACGCCGCCCGCGGGAGGCTGCCGGACTTCGGTAGAAGTGGCAATGGACGATGTGGAAGATTGCCGCGACGTTCTCGGGTTCCACCAGGTTGTCACCCTGGGCAATCACTGTCGCATGGTGGAAGGTTTCTGCCAGCTCTACGGGATTAACGTGGTCCATTCGCCCCGCTACGGAACGCACAAGAAAGCGTGAAGCGACGAGGAACGGACTCCTGCTGGTTGCATCCAAATTCTAACGATTACGACTTCAGCGGCCCACCATGAAATCATTCATCGTTTATATCGCGGTCGCGGGATTGTTCTCGGCTTCGGTGGCGCGGGCGGCCGGGCCGGGGATTGCCCTTTCATCACCCGGATTTCTGCAGTCTCAACTGGATGGAGAAGGGCGGCTGGTCGAGGACTGGGGTCCGATACAAATAACGCTCCAGGGCGACGGTCTCACGCCTGGCGCGTCCGCCAAGGTCAAGGCTCTCAAGCTTGATGGCGTCACTCCGGCGGGCCAGGCGCGGACCGATTACGGCGCTGTGGCCCTTACCTTGACCGTCTTCCGCGCCCCGGCATTTCCCGCCGGCGTGGATGTCCTTTCCGCCAGGGTCGAACCTCGCGACGGCAAGGAGACCACCGTCCGCCTGAAGGTATCCCTGCCCGAAAACGTGCGGATCGGCACGCGCGCCGCCCACATCGGCGGGCGGAGCGTCCTGCTGCTGCCGCAAACCGCCCGCAGCGCCCAGAGCATGCGCGACTGGGGTTACGCCGACGATGCGGCTTCCCTGCCCGGCTGGGCGCACCCGGCTTCCGCGTGCGACCCAGCGTTTGCCAACATCCGCGCCGGCCTCGGCGGTGTGCCCATCAGTTACCGCTTCAAAGTCGAGCCCGGCGCCACCCGCAAAGTGTTCCTCGGGTTTTGCGAGAGCCACTGGGCCGTCGCGGGTTCGCGACCCGTCGTTTGCCAGGTGGAAGGCGCGCTCGCTAAAAACATCGACCCGCTCGCGGCCTGGGGCCGCCACATACCGGGCGCGGTCGAATTTCAGGCTAAGGATGCCAACAACGATGGCATGCTCGAGATTTCCGTGCTGCCTGCGCCCGGCGCGCCCGACCTTAACCCGATCCTGAACGTGATTTGGATTTTCAAACCGGATGAACCGGTTGAGGTCCCGGCCCTGCTGGCAGGCGAGGCCAACAGCCGGGTGCTGCGCTACGTGGATGTCGGCGGCAAGGACGACCAATCGCTCTTCGCCGGCGGCGACATCGAATACGACCTCACCGTCCCGGCCGGCGGCCGGCAACTCGATTTTATCGCCGCCCCGCCCCAGAGCAGCGCCCCATTGCCGGGCGAAACCGCGTGGACATCGGAAAAGCTCCGTCGGGCCGCCCTCGAAGTCTGGCGCGACTGGCGTTAGAACGTGGTTGGGAATTCGCCCGGTGGGGGCACCGGGCCTACAGTCGAAGGTGAGAGCAACTCAACCGGGCGAGAGACAACAACGATGAACCAGAACGAAAATGACCACAACCAGCCCGGGCGGGGCGGGGCGCCGAATGAAGCTGTGCCGCCGGAGTTCCTGAAAGCGCTTGAATCCTATGCGGAGGCGGTGAACGCGGACGATAGAGAGAAGGCCGACGAAGCAGCCCTCAAAACCTTCATCATGGCGGCCCAGCAGGCGATGGCTCATCCCACCCCGGAACTCGAGTTGGCGGAACAAGCCGACCGCTGTTTGCGTGCCGGGGATTGGGCAGGTGCGGAAGACGCCTACCGGAAGGTCCTGGCGATTCAGCAGCAGACAGGCAACCCCGGCCTGGCAGCCAAGCCCCGGATGGATTTGTCGGGACTCTTTCGCCTGCTCGGGCGCCTGGATGAAGCGCGAGAGATGGCTCGCGCCGCCACCGAGTCTGCCCGGAAGTCCGAGCTCTACCCGTTAATCGCCATGGCGCTCAGGAACGAAGTCGGCTGCGCGCTAGCGCAGGGCAGGACGGATGAGGCGCTGGCCGCTGCGTCGGAGGCGCTGCGAGTCATTCACCCCGGCAAAATGGCCGCCTTGATGCGTGCCCTGGCACACACCGACCGCGCCGAGTGTTTGCTGGCGAAAGGGCAACTCGAAGCGGCCGACCAGGATCTGCGCGCCGGTTGGGACATACTGGGATCGGGATCGCTATCGCGAATCGGCACCGGCCCGGTGGTGGCTCTGGCAAAGTGGTGTGAGGTCCAGGCACAACTCCAGGTTCGCAAAGGCAATCTCGAGGAGGCGGTGGTTTCCCTGCAGAAGGCTATCGAGCATCGACGGGGAGGTGTTGATCGTTCATGCGACCCAAGCCCCTTTGCGTTTGCTGCGCTGGCCCGGGACTTCGAAAGGCTGGCTGAGATCAGGAAACAGATGGGGGACCCCCCGGGGCAAGAGCAAGCGCTCGTCGAAGCCAACGAAACCTGGAAAAAAGTGCGGTTGCCAGCCGATGCCGGTTCAACACCCGGCAGATAACACCGGCACCAAGGGCGTTCCGAAAGGCCTGAGCAAGGTCGCGCCAGCATCGTGGGGCGTGGGCGAGGAACGGTTCATGGAAAGCCTCCTTCGGCCCGAGCGCACGCATTTGGATCGTCAATCTCTCAGGAGACGAGTGCCACCTCTCCCCTCTCCCCCGGAGGCGGAGAGGGGGACCGAGCGCCGCCGCCAGTGCTTACCGTGCCCCGGCTGCTTTCTCCGCCAATCCCATAACCGATCGGCTTACCTGGTTAGTTGTTTCATCTGCTCCGGCACCGATCGCAGCATCGCTTCGCGTTGGGCGTCGAAGACCTCGGCTTCGGTGGCGACGTCCCGAATGGTCTGCAACAGGCGGTTGTATTCCTGCAGTTGGGCGGCGGCGGTGAACGTGACGCGCCCGTTGACGACGCGGTAACGGCCAGATTGAGCCAGCATATATTGCAGCAGATCGAATTCGGCCTGTTTCGCCCGAAGCCTGAGGGTGAACTGCGGTTCCATTCTGGCCTCAAACGCCCCGCCCGCAGCGAAATCGCTCAGCGTGCTCTGCTGCATTTTCGCCGGCAGGTGCAGCGCCCGCACCTTTTGCCGCGCGGCCTCAAGCGTCCCGGCGAAGCCGCGCTGGTGCCGTTCGATGATCGCCCGGGCAGCGGTCCTTTTCCCGAGCTCAGCTTGCATAACTGCGCGATTGGTCAGCACAACGCAAACCTCCTGCTCGGCGAGCGCCTCAATTTCCGAGTCCATCTTCTCAACCGCCACGATCGAATCGTTGATGACCTCCGCCAGAATTCGAAAAGCGCTGTCGAACTGAGCGTCGCCGGTGGGAGGGACGTGGGTGATTCGGCCTTCCTCGGTGGCCTGTCGAACTATTTCCACCACGGTTGTCCCAACTTTGTCTTTGGTGTCCAGATAGCGTCGCCGTTCGCCCAGCCCCTTAACGAAAGCCAGAAGAACTGCCCCGAGCATCAACCCGTTCAGGAGCGTGCCGACCACGCCCGGTATGAGAATGCCTTTCCGTCCATACTTGCGAAGACCGGACAACGCAATAACTCCCAGGACGAATCCAATGAGGACAAAGAGCATGGCGGCGATCAAGATGATTGGCCACATGGGGTGGCCCCGGGCCTTGGCGGCCATGGCGGAAAACGCATAGGCAAAGACAAAACTCACCCAACTGGCTTTCGCGGCCTGTGGCGCGATGGGGTTTGCGTTTCGGGGCGGCGCGTGTCGGGGAGGCACCGCTTTAGTCCATGCGCCGGGCGGGCGCATCGGCCGGCCAACCGGCGGAACGGCGAGCCCGGCATTCTCAGGCAACGGCAGCGCCACTGGCGGCAGAGTGGCTATGCCCGGAACATACAAAACCGTTTCGTTGCCGCAGTGCGGACAGGCGACTCTTGCGCCCGCATACGCGCTCTCAAACTCCAAATGACCGCCGCAATGGCTGCAACTGCACTTGGCTAACGTCGAAGAAGCATTCATCGGCTGACATTCCTTCCCGCATCCGGCGAAGGCGCACTCCCGAGGCGGAACGTCGCCGCCATCTCCCGAAGCCCCGTCTTTCCGGAACCCGGGACGGCCGACTCGTCGAGGCAGAGCCTTCGCTTTGGCATTCAGTTCACACTGTCTTCAAATACTCCTGCGATAACCGGGGAGCATTTCCCGTCAAAAACTTTTGCGGCCATGCAGCATGTCTTGACATTTCTTCCGGTTACCGTTTGAATCAGTAACCGAAATTAGCTGACACGATGTGCACCAAGGCCCAACCCGCACGGGCGCCGGGGATGGGGGAAATAACGCGCTTGCTCGGAGAGATGCGCGAGGGCGATCCAAAGGCAGCCGAAGAACTGGCTTCCCGCGTCTACCCCGAATTGCGCCTGTTGGCGGCGCGGAAGATGGCGGGCCAGAGTGCCAGCGAGACGCTTCAGCCGACGGGACTGGTGCACGAGGTCTGGTTGCGCCTGATGGGCGGCAACGGCCAACATTTTCCCGACCGGGCGTATTTCTTTGCCGCCGCCGGCGAGGCCATGCGGCGGATTCTGGTCGAAAACGCGCGGCGCAGAAAACGGCTCAAGCGCGGCGGAAACCTCGAGCGGGTGGACCTTGAAAAAGTGGACCCGCCAGCCCCGTTGCCGGATGACGAGTTGTTGGAGGTCGACGAAGCGCTCACGCGGCTAACTGAATGTCAGCCTCGCGCCGCTGAACTGGTAAAGCTCCTCTTCTTCGTGGGTTTGACCCACGAACAAGCCGCTACGGAACTCGGTGTTTCTGTTTCAACGATAGAGCGCACGTGGGCCTTCGCGCGCGCCTGGCTGTTTCGTGAGATTGAGCGGAGCCGGAGCACCAACACCTGGATTCCCGACCCTCTGTTGAAGGGAATTAGTCGCGACCCAGCGCAGGAGCAGTCATAGGGCGCGGGAGATCGCCTGTCTGGTTCTGCGTCTCATTGCTGGAGCAGACGGTGATACCTGTAAGATGAACCCTGAAAATCCGGATGCGATAAAGATTTTCGGCGAGGCTTTGGCCTTGACCGCGCCTGCCGAGCGCGCGGCTTACCTGGATCGCGCCTGTGCTGGAAACCCGGCGCTTCGCGAGGAGGTGGAATCGCTCCTCGGCGCTCACGTCCGGTCCGGAGATTTCCTGGGCACGGCCTGCAAGCTTTCGGCACCCGATGTTCCCATCGAGAGCACCGGGACGAGAATAGGCCGCTACAAGCTGTTACAGAAGATCGGCGAAGGAGGGTTTGGTGTCGTCTACCTGGCCGAGCAGCAACAGCCGGTCCTACGCAAGGTGGCGCTGAAGATCATCAAGCCGGGCATGGACACGCGCGAGGTTGTCGCCCGCTTTGAGGCCGAGCGCCAGGCGCTGGCGCTGATGGACCACCCGAATATTGCGAAGGTGCTGGACGCCGGGACGACTCCCAATGAGCGGCCCTATTTTGTGATGGAGTTGGTGCAGGGGCTTCCGCTTACGGATTATTGCGACCGGAAGCGGCTCTCCACCAAGGAACGGCTGCGGCTGTTTATCGGGGTTTGCCACGCGGTCCAGCACGCGCACCAAAAAGGCGTCATCCACCGCGACCTCAAACCCTCCAACATCCTGGTGATAGTGCAGGATGGCGAGGCGGTCCCCAAGATCATCGATTTCGGGGTCGCCAAGGCGCTGGGCCAAAGACTGACCGAGAAGACGCTCTTCACGGCTTTCCAACAAATGATCGGCACACCGGCTTACATGAGCCCGGAACAGGCCGAGCTGAGCGGCGTGGATGTCGACACCAGGAGTGATATTTACTCGCTCGGCGTGCTGCTCTACGAGCTGCTGACAGGGGCGACCCCGTTCGACGCCGCGACGCTGGCCCAGGCAGCGCTGGATGAAGTCCGGCGCATCATTTGCGAAAGAGAGCCGCCCAAACCATCCACGCGCCTGCGCACCTTGGGGGGGAAACAGGTGGAAGTGGCGCAATCCCGCCAAACGCAACCCGAAGCGCTGACCCGGATGGTGCACGGCGACCTCGACTGGATCGTGATGAAGTGCCTGGAGAAGGACCGGGCCCGGCGATACGAGACGGCCAACGCGCTGGCGTTTGACCTGCAGCGGCATCTGAATCACGAACCCGTGACCGCCGCGGCGCCCAGCCTCCTTTATCGCGCCCGAAAGTTCGTCCGGCGGAACAAGGCGGGGCTGGCTGTCGCGACCGCTCTAATCCTGCTGCTCATCTCCTCGGCCACAGTCAGCACCTGGCAGGCCATACGGGCAACTCAAGCCGAACGCTCCCAGAGCCGCTTGCGACGCCAAGCCGATACACTGCGTGCCGCCGCCGAGGAGGGAGCCAGGCAACTGGAGCGTCAGCTCTATGCCTCAGACATGAATGCCGCTTCTCAAGCTTGGGATAGAGGAGATGTGGCTCGGGTGGAAGCCCTCCTGGACGCGCATCGCCCCAAGGGCGGGGATGAGGATTTGCGTGGCTTCGAGTGGTTTTATCTTTGGCGGCTGTGTCATTCGGAGGAGCTAACGCTGCGGGGCCATACTGACCGCATACGCAGTGTGGTGTTTTCGCCCGATGGCCGCCTGCTGGCCACGGCTGCACTTGATTCGACTGCGCGAATCTGGGATGCCCGGACGGGCAAAGAATTATTCGTTCTTCGCGGAGGCGGGCACGACGTTACTTCAATCGCATTCGCCCCAGATGGAAAGACCATCGCCACAGGCTATGACGATCGCACGGTCAGGTTGTGGGATGTGGATACGGGACGAGAGATTGCCGTGCTACGGGGCCACACTGAGCCCGTCACCACTCTGGCATTTGGGCCGGGAGGCAAGTGGCTGGCATCGGCAACCGGCCGGCTGGGCGACAACTCGAGTCCGGGTGAAACGTTTGCGTATTCCAAGGAACTGGCCGCGGAAGTCAAAATTTGGGACTTGGAGCAAGGAAAGGAGTCGAGAACGCTCACCGGGTATGCCACAAGCATCTTGTCCCTGGCGATCTCGTCTGACGGCACAAGGCTGGCTACTGGCAGCGTCGGTTCCAGCGTCGATGGCAACTTGAGGATTTGGGACCTCAGCACCGGGAAGCTGGAAACGAATATCACCGCGTTCCGAGGGCGGGTGAGCGCGGTCGCGTTTTCGCCAGATGGTCGCAGCCTGGCGATTGGCGGCGGGGACCCGTACCGCCGAGAGGGGGAACTCATGCTTTGGGAATTCGCAGAGCAGCGCTTTCGTTTCACGTTGAGAGGCCATGAAGGTCCTGTTCTTGCGGTGAAATTTGCCCCGGACGGAAAGACCCTCGTTTCTGGTGGGTTCGATCAAATCGTGAGGTTCTGGGATGTCTCGACGGGGAATGAGCTGGGAACCATCAAAGGCCATACAGGCCCCATTTCGTCCGTGGCTTACGATCCGGCCGGCGAAAAACTGGCCACCGGCAGCCTGGACCGAACGGTCAAGGTGTGGAATGCAATCCAACCTCAGGGCTACCACCTGGCGCCGGGAATGGACTCCTATTCCCTGTGCTTTTCGCCCGACTCAAAGTATCTTGTCGGTGGCGGCAAAGGCGTTCAAATCCTCGAGGTGGGCACAGATAAGCCGCCGTTCGTTATTCCTGATTATGAATGGAATGATATTTCTGTGGCTCTGAGTCCTGACGGAATGGTCCTCGCTACGGCTGGGGCGAGTCCAACAGTTGCCTTCTGGGAAGTGGGAACCTGGAAACTGCTTGGCAAGGTCGAAGGTTATAAGGAGAAGATCTGGCACCTGGCCTTTTCGCCTGACTCTGAGACCCTCGCGACCAGCGACAACACCGGGACAATTCGTCTCCTAGACGCGCGCCGTTTTGCCGAACGCGCCGTCCTGGTGCGCGGGCCAGTCACTGGCGGCCCGCTCGTCTTCACTCCAGGTGGAGAAGCGTTGATCACAACATCACAGGGTGGAACGGTGCTGCTCGAGCCGAAGACTGGCCTGCGCCTCGGGCGCCTGGAAGGCACGGCGTCGTGCTGGGATCTTTCTCGAGACGGCAGCTACCTGGCAGGGCTGGGCGTCCACCCGGGGGTAATGGGACAAGAATTAAGACTTGTAGAGATCACCGGCCAGGTTAAGTGGCAGACAAGCCCGCACCGCGCGAACATCTATCAGGCGAAATTCTCGCCCGACGCCAGGACGTTGGCTACCGCAA